>JAUPKT010000119.1 GCA_030837305.1 Thermodesulfobacteriota bacterium | reverse complement strand
TCGCGTCGCGGCTTCCAAAGGTGAAGTTGGAGACACATGGCCCAGCATGGATTGACGAGACGATCCGGGCAAATGAGGATGAAACGGGTCCATCACAAGAAATCCACTCGAGTAGGTTCGCCTCTACCGATTCTTGTTGTCAAGAACCTGACCAAAATTGTGGAGAAATAGGGTTATCGGAATACAACTCCAACAAACGACAAGGTGAGACATAGCCTGAGAAAAGGATTCCAAATGGCAAAAAGAGAACTCATAAGCATTTGTGTGGTCATAGCAGTAGGCTTGCTTTCCATCACCATGCTCATCTTATCGGGCAAAAAGGCCCAAGGTACGTCCGATGCCCACCACGGTCATGGTCACGAGGTGCAAGGCGATGCGCACAATCATTCTTCGTCTCAGGGGCCACACGGAGGGAAAATACTCTCTGATGGAGAGTTTGAAGTGGAGGTGGTCATCTTCCAGAAAACGCCGGTCCCTCATTTTCGTGTCTATCCTTTTATCAACCACAAACCTCTCAGCTCACAAGAAGTCCCGATTCACATGGAACTCGATCGTTTAGGAGGCAAGAAAGAGAAGCTCACGTTCAAGTCGGCAGGAGATTTCTGGTTCAGTGAACAAGCCATTGAAGAACCTCACTCATTCTTCATCAAGCTATCAGCGCACTATCAAGGAGAGGACTATGAATGGGAATATTCCCAGTATGAAAATCGACTGACGGTGCCGGCGGACCTGGCTAAGAAGATGGGGCTGGAAACGGAACACGCCGGGCCAGGCAACATCGTTTCAATCCTCGAGTTGCCCGGCGAGATAGCACTCAATGCCGACATGGTGGCACATGTTGTGCCGCGTGTTTCAGGAGTGGTTCTCGAATCATACAAGAACCTGGGCGACACGGTGAAAAAAGGAGAGCTAATTGCCGTAATAGACAGTCGAGAATTGGGCGAGGCAAAAAGTCGTTATCTCGTGGCACTTGAGCGTGACAAACTCGCACGTTACAACTTTGAACGTGTCCAGCGTTTATGGGAGGCTCAAACTGTTTCCGAAAAGGAATTTCTCACGGCCAAGAAGACCGCGATTGAGGAAAAGATAGACCTGGCTGCGGCGGCTCGTAAGCTTATTGCCCTGGGCCTCAGTAAGAACGAATTGACCGACCTTGCCGATGCAGACGACAACACGCTTACAAACTTCGCGATTCGTGCTCCTTTTGACGGTGTTATCACTAAGAAACACTTATCGTTGGGAGAGTGGATAAAAGAAGATTTAGAGATCTTCGTCATTGCGGATCTTTCCACGGTGTGGGTGGAGGTAATCGTCTACGCACAGGATATGGAGTCTGTTTACGTGGGGCAGAAGGCAACTGTGAGAGCGGAATCGTTGGGTCTTGAGGCTACCGGTACGGTTGCGTATGTCGGCCCTTTGGTGGGCGAAGATACGCGGACCGCCAGGGCAAGGATCGTCCTCTCCAATACCGACGGGAAATGGCGCGCTGGATTGTTCGCCAAAGTGGCGCTAGTAAAACATAATGACTCACCGGCAGTTGTCGTGAGAAACGACGCCATACAGACCCACCAGAACAAAGCCGTTGTGTTTGTCCAATATGATGATCAATACGAGGCTCGGCCTGTAACGATAGGGAAATCGGACGGGCAATTCTCTGAAATTCTTGGCGGTCTTGCCTGCGGGGAGTGTTACGCTACGAAGAACAGCTACGTTCTCAAGGCGGAATTGGGGAAGACCGGAATGTCTCACGAACACTAGGAATAGAGCATGGTAGGGCGAATTCTAAAATTTTCCATTGAGCAGCGCTGGATCATGCTGGGACTGACCCTCATCATGGCCTGCGTGGGCGCTTACAATGTTACCCGCCTGAACATAGATGCAGTGCCGGATATCACAAACGTTCAGGTGCAGGTAAGCGCCAAGGCGCCCGGATTGTCGGCGTTGGAGATTGAACAACGAATTACCTTTCCAATAGAGACTGGCATGACAGGGCTTCCCAAATTGGTACGAACAAGATCTCTGTCCCAATATGGAATTGCCCTGATCACCGTGATCTTCGAAGATGGTACGGACATTTACTTCGCACGAAGGCTGGTCAGTGAAAGGATTCAGGAAGTGAAGGGGAAACTCCCCTCCGGGATAGAGCCGGTCATGGGCCCTATTTCCACCGGACTGGGAGAGATCTTTATGTGGACGGTGGAGTCTCTACCGGATGCCACGAAACCCGATGGAACCCCATACACGCTCACGGACTTGCGAACTATTCAGGATTGGATCATCCGACCTCAACTCAGAAACACTCCCGGCGTCACGGAGATCAACACCATAGGAGGCTATGAAAAACAATTCCACGTTACACCCGATCCACACAAACTCATTTCATACGGCCTGACGTTCAGCGACGTGATTTTATCTGTTGTTGAGAATAACGTAAATGTTGGAGCCGGATACATTGAACGCAGTACCGGGCAGTATCTCGTACGTGTTCCAGGACAGGTTACGGATCTCGAGGACATTCGAAACATCACCGTCAAGACCGTGCGAGGAATACCAATCTTCATAAAAGATGTAGCCGTCGTAGAGTTTGGAAAGGAACTCCGATTGGGAGCCGCCACTAAGAATGGAGAAGAAACCGTTCTCGGCACTGTGTTTATGCTCATGGGAGAAAACAGCCGTGAGATAGCCCAAAAGGCTGCTGCCAAACTCCAAGAAGTGAACAAGACCCTGCCGCAGGGAGTTGTAGCGAAGGCAGTTTATGACCGTACGACTCTTGTGGACAAAACCATAAAGACAGTGACCACGAGCCTGACCGAAGGTGCGGTAGTCGTTGTTGTCATCCTATTGATATTCCTTGGCAATATTCGGGCAGCCTTCATAACCGCTTTGGTCATACCCCTCTCTATGCTATTTGCAGCCACCGGAATGGTGGTAACCAAGTTGTCGGCAAACCTCATGAGTCTTGGCGCCATTGACTTCGGCATCATTGTGGATGGGGCAGTCGTTATTGTTGAGAATTGCTCGAGGAGGTTGGCTGAGGCACGCCGCACCCTTGGACGCTCTCTGAATCAAAGTGAACGTATCCATGTTATCTGGGAGGCGTCTCAAGAAGTCCGTAGGCCAATGATATTTGGGGAACTTATCATTATTATCGTCTACCTTCCCATACTCACCTTAACCGGAGTGGAAGGAAAAATGTTCATTCCCATGGCTCTGACGGTACTGTTGGCACTCACAGGAGCATTAATCCTCTCATTCAGTTTTGTGCCGTCTGCGGTTGCAGTTTTCTTGTCAGGTAATGTCTCGGACAGGGAAACCTTCGTGGCCAAGAAAGCTGAGCAAGTTTATAGACCGCTCCTTCTATTCTGCCTGAGGTTTAGAATCTTGGTGGTAGTCACGGCCATGGTGGTCGTGACGATAAGCGTGGTTGCCGCCATCTTAATGGGCCGTGAATTTATACCGACCCTCGATGAGGGAGACATTGCCATCCACACGGTGCGTGTTCCCGACACAAGTTTGTCTCAAGCCCTTGAGTTGCAGGCAGTCCTAGAAAAGAATCTTAAACAAGGATTTCCTCAGATAGAGACCATAGTGGGACGAGTCGGCACTTCGGAGATTGCCACCGAACCCCACCCACCCAGCGTGGGTGACAACACACTTGTAATGAAGCCTCGAGACCAATGGCCTGATCCAAGTCTTTCAAAATCAGACCTGGTCAAACAGATGGAACAGGAAGCAGGGAAACTTCTCGGCAGCAACTTCGAGTTCAGCCAGCCAATTCGTATGCGATTCAATCATCTGCTTTCCGGTGTATTGAGTGACGTGGCCATCAAGGTGTTCGGTGACAACATTGATGATCTCGTTCACCAAGCCGAAATCATTGCGGAGATGATACGCAAGATTCCTGGGGCATCGCACGTAAAAGTTGAACAAGTCACAGGGCTTCCGATACTCACCGTCAAGCTGAACCGGCCGGAGATGGCAAGGTACGGACTCAATGTCGGGGGAGTACAAGATACCGTCGAAATTGCAGTGGGCGGCAAGTCCGCAGGTCAGGTCTTCGAGGGTGACCGTCGGTTTGACATTGTGGTCAGGCTGCCGGAGAAGTTGAGGTCGAATCTTGATGAACTCAAGAGAATACCGATCCCCCTGCCGCAACCGGGAATCGGTCTTGAGACGGTTGGAGGATCTGTCGTCTCCGGTGAGGAACGGAGGTTGCGATCTTTTGTAACCCTCGGCTCAGTTGCAGAACTCACCGTGGTAACGGGCCCCAATCAGATCAGTCGAGAAGACGGGAAGCGTCGAGTGGTGGTGACCTGTAACGTGAGGGATCGTGACCTTGGTTCATTTGTCCAGGAGGCACAAAAAACCATAAACGATCGTGTTAAACTTCCGCCCGGTTATTGGATATCGTGGGGAGGCGAATTTGAGCAGCTCTTATCTGCAGCAAAACGACTGGAAATAGTGGTCCCTCTCACCATGTTCTTGATCATGGGTCTTCTTCTGGCCGCGCTGAAATCATTGAAATACGCACTGCTGGTTTTCACAGGTGTGCCCCTCGCTCTCACTGGAGGAATCATGGCGCTTTACCTAACGGATATTGCTCTCTCAATCTCGGCGGCAGTGGGATTTATCGCACTGTCGGGCGTGGCCGTGTTAAACGGACTTGTCATGATTACTTTCATCAACAAGTTGCGTGAAGAGGGCAAACCGATTGATGAGGCAGTGATTCAAGGCGCCATGACGCGACTGAGACCGGTGCTCATGACGGCTCTTGTCGCTTCCTTCGGTTTTGTTCCCATGGCAATAGCCACCGGCACGGGCGCCGAAGTCCAGAGGCCTCTGGCCACAGTGGTCATCGGCGGGCTCTTGTCAAGCACGATACTCACCCTTATGGTTTTGCCGGCGCTTTATTCCCTGGTGGCAAGAGCATCATTTCGAAATGACATTGAACTTGCTCCTGTAGCGAAGGAATAGCCTGTGCGACGAGATTAGAGGGGAGGAGGGTGATCAATACGCTGCTCTTTCTTCTCGACATTCTACTGCAATAACTTTTTCAGGAGGCTTTTATGAAGAAAATTTTTCTCATTATTGCATGGCTTACGATGGTTGGGTTTCAAGACTTCAGCGACGCCCACGAGCAGTCGACGAAACCAAAGAAGGCTGAGCGGGTCTACTGCTGCCATATGACAGGCCCCGAAAAGGGGCAATGTGATAGGCTACACACAAAGGAAGACTGTGAAAAGGAAGGCGGCAAGGTGGTGAAAGATTGCAAGGAATGCAGGTGAGATCCACCCCTTCGAATCCGGACCCGGTAGAGGGAACGTATCGCTACGAAAAGAATCTCTCACATTTTCTTAAAGCTTATGTTGACTCTTTACTGTGGAGAGTTTCCCGAGTCTCAGGCTCTGCGGTGAGGGGCCTGATTTTCTTATCGAGATAATGGTCTCCTTA
>JAUPKT010000118.1 GCA_030837305.1 Thermodesulfobacteriota bacterium | reverse complement strand
TTGGATTGGCGGCCGGCGCCGCCTTTGCCATGGGGCGTCCGTTTATTGGGGCACTCGTGGCCGCGGTTTCCCAAGTTCTTGACGGCGTCGACGGGCAGTTGTCCCGTCGGACGGGAAAGGCATCAGCGGCTGGTGCGTTCCTTGATTCTTGCCTCGACAGATATTCTGATGGGGCGCTGGTTTTGGGGTTGCTGATCAATGAATTGAGATCAAGCCCGGACGACGTTGCCGGCTTCATACTGACGGTCGGGGCATTTGCCCTCATCGGGAGCGGTCTCATCAGTTATTCGTCGGCAAGGGCGGACTCACTGAGCCTCGATACGGGCAAACCGACCCTCGCATCCAAGGGAACGCGAACAACTGTAGTCGTTGTTGCGGGACTGCTCAGCCCCGTGATCCCTCTAATGCCGTTTCTGGCACTGTGCTATCTCGCCATCCATACGAATGTCGTCGTCTTCCTACGAATCCTGCGAGTTTTCCAGGGCGAGAACAGGGTTCTTCGGCCTCGGTGAATATATCGAATTATGAAGGAATTGACCGCTGCACAAATTGAAGACTTCCGAACGAGCATCCGAAACTATTACCAAGATAATGGGAGAGAGTTTGCCTGGAGGTCTACCGACAATCCGTATGAAATACTTGTTTCGGAGTTCATGTTGCAACAAACACAAGTCCAGCGGGTGGCTTCGAAGTATCGCCCGTTCCTCCGGCGGTTTCCTGCCGTGGACTCACTCGCTGTCGGCCCGTTGAAGGATGTCCTCGGCCTCTGGTCTGGACTAGGGTACAATAGGCGAGCCCTTGCCCTTTTTCGGACGGCCAAGCTCTTGATCACGAATTTCGCAGGCCTTGTCCCTAAGTCTCCAGACGAACTATGCTCGTTACCGGGCATAGGGCGGGCAACAGCAGGGGCCATCTGCGCTTTCGCCCATAACAAGCCTGTGGTTTTTGTCGAAACAAATATTCGCCGTGTCTTCATACACTTTTTCTTCAAGAAAGCTCTTTCGGTTCACGACAAAGAATTGCTCCCACTTGTGGATCAGACCCTTGACCGCATCAACCCTCGACACTGGTATTACGCGCTTATGGATTTTGGCTCTATGCTGAAAGATCTCAGGATCAACCCCAATAAGAAGAGCGTTCATTTCCATCGACAAGCGCGGTTCGAAAACTCGGATCGTCAGGTCCGTGGTCTGATCATTCGTTTTCTGTTGGCTCAGGGGGCTATTCGTGAAACTGATTTGGCGCGTCTCATAGGGTTCGATCCTGAGAGGACAAACACCATTGTGCAACAACTCTTGTCGGAAGGTTTCCTCATGCGCCATGAGGATAAAATCTCCGTTGCTCATGGCTTATCGAGAACTTGAATCCGTCGAGCCAAAGAAATGGGCAGCCGATTTCCGCAGACATGATTTTGTTGGGGAAGAAGGGGTTGAGGGAGGAAATCAAATCTGCAGGGTAAGTGAGACAGGCTTGGTGGCCGATCGAGGGCCGGATTATGCCGGCTCTCGATCGTAATTGCGAACAGGTATTACTGAATGACTTGCACGGTATAACCGAACTTGTCCCCGTTTTCTTGCCTGTATTCGACCTTTACCTTTTCGCCCACCGCGGGTCTCCTGAAAGGCACGAACTTTGTCTTGAGTCCGACCTTAATGTTGATTACCTCTGCGGTCTCTCCTTCTTCAAGGACCCTCAGTGATAAGCTCTTGGGAGACGATGCAACTACCTCGCCCGACAGAACCTTGGCCTTCTTGTCGTCGGAAGGAGCCGGTTCCTTTACTTCCTCGCGAGGCGGCTGAGGGGCCGGTGGCGGCGGAGTCTTGGCCGCTTCTTTCTTGGCAGGGGCCGAAGGTTTCTTCACCGGCGGCGCTGCAGTCGGAGGTTTCTCAGAAGAAGGTGGCGGCGATGTGGGAGACCAGCTCGGATCCGAAACGTGTGCAGGCGGCCTGGTTGATACGATGGCCCGAGACGGCGGACAGCCATCAGTCACGGTGGAGGGCGGTTCCCCGCCAACGGTCCTGCATTCGGAAGAGCCTGGAGGCGCTGGAGGAAAACACTGTGCTGCAGGCGGCAAAGGCGACAAACTCACTACTTTGGTGGCCTTCATGTACCCGTCTTCCAACATGAAGTCCACGGCTACCGACTCGCCGATGCACGGACGACGGTTCGGGATGTACTTGGTTCTCCAACCAACATTCACCTCGGCGCACTGACCGTTTGTTTTTACGGTCATGCTCCGCCATCCATGGTCGATTACAGTGCCCTTAAACGTGCAAACTCGGTAGGCATCACTGGCAGGCGACACCAGGAAAACGATGACGAGGGAAGCAAACACTGTCGCAAGCCTGGCTGCGACGCAATATTTCCCAGGCATTTGGGGACCTCCTCACTCGGGGGCGTAAGGATTCGCGTGACCTCGGGACTCAGTGGCTTTTCCGAGAATCCTGTAGCTTAAAGTGTTTTATACATAGTAAGTTATACGTAAAAAGTCAAGTAAATTATAGAAAATGTCCTCTCTCTTCCATTTTTTCTGCTTTATGGGTAGGTGGCAAATTTGCCGAGATCTTTTCTTTAGAGTCACCGCAACCCATAATACATCGGGGAGTATCCCACATTCCGCTCCAGAACAGCTTTCATCATGTCGGAAATCGACAAGTCGCCTGGGCCTTGTTGAAGCGCCCCGGCAAGACATGATATTAATTCATCAGGAGGTAGCTTTCATGTGAATGTTCCGAGAAGTCGAGGCCCAGGAACCTGATCTCATAAAAGAGATGGCGGAATCTCTTGGAAGCGCAGGGGCACGACTCGAAGAGTTGTTGGAAAAGCTTGATAGGGCGCTGCCCACAGTCGCTCATCTGAAAACCATCTGTTTTGAGGCTCCAGCGGCGGAGAAACACGGGGCCATTGAAGACGTACGCAAGGCCATAGGGGAATATAATCTCTTAGTAGACCAGGCGGAAAACGCCTTGGCGTGGTTGCTGATACAGAGGGAAGCATGCGGTTTCAGAACTCACAAAAACGTTCACGTATTCTATCCCATACCACCAAAGATAAAACCATTTACGCCATGACATCGATCGAGCAAAAGCGATTTTCTTATATTCACAGACTCTCCGTAGTGATAAGTCTGGCCTCTGTCATTTTCCTGTCCTCCGGCAAACTTGACGTGTTCGCCAAACCGGCTGCTCGTGCCATCCAGATTGAGTTCTTCTGGTCCAAAGACTGCCCGCATTGCGAGTCCGTCAAAGCCATTCTGGTCGACCTGCAAAAGAGCTACGGCATCAAGGTCAAAGAGTTTGATATCGATCAAGAGGAGCATTACACGGCATTCAACCGCCTGCAATCCAGCCACAAGAAAAGGGACCTCTCCGTGCCTCTGATTGTCATCGGCAAAGACCTCCTCGTTGGAGAGTCCGACATCAAATCCCGCCTCGAAGAGAAGATTCGATCTTTGATCAGCACTACACCGCCTGGATCGTCAAAAGTAGGAACTCCCAAGAAAACCGGCAAGACGGACCGGGCTGCCACCACGGGGGCCGGATCAAAAACCAAAGCGTTACCGGACTCCACGAAAGAGGACTGGGGCAAGATGAAAATGACTATTGATGAATTTTTTTGAAACGCCAAACTGAGCCTTTCTCCTCGTATTTGGCTGCACGCTGTCTTCCGTACAAATTAAATTGCGACGGTCCGGTCAGTACAGCACTTGACTATATATCTATATATCAATATATTTATCTTGACCGAAAAGGAAACCAACCAATGAAAAGAAAGGTTCAATCCTATGATCACCATCGATGAAGAATCAAGAAACTATTTTAAAGGAAAGCTCTCCGGCAGCCTTGCCGTGAGAGTGTTTTTCGGCGGCTACGGTTGAGGAGGCCCCAGCATGGGTTTGGCTCTGGATGAGCCAAAAGAAGGGGATCAAACCTATCAGGTGAATGGTATGAACGTTATCGTTGATCCCTTCGCTATGACCATTATTAAAGATGCCGGGGGCCTGGCGATAAAATCGAATATATTTGGTCCTATGGCCGAACTCGAGAGCGCCTCATGTGGAAGCTGCAGTTGTTAACGCGGAGGTGAGGTATGCCTATTTACGAATTCAAATGTGCTCAATGCGATAAAGAATTTGAGCGACTGGTATTCGCCTCCGATGACACCAAACCTGAATGCCCGATTTGTGGTTCCGGAGAGACTTCTAAAATCCTCTCTGTGTTTTCATGCAGAGGACTCGACGGGGACAGTCCGGCATCCTGTGGAAAGACATCAGGCGGTTTCTCGTGAGGGTGATAACGGTCGTCGGGAACGACCATAAGAAAGCTCGGTGACACTAGCGTTACATTTCCGAATCCAAGAAACCTCATTGCGGCTTGTTTGCCGCAATGAGCCTTCCTTCTCCCCTTCACACGTCAACTTCTGAGAGCCCAAGAGATCAGATTACACCCTGTCGCGACAATTCTTCACAGTCCGTAGCAGTCAGTCCGATTTCTCTCAGGACTTCCCGCGAATGCTGCCCCAAACTGGGGGCTGGAATGTCTTTCGGCACAGGTGAATTGGATAGCCTTAGCGGCGTGCTCAGAAAACGTTTTCCATCTTCCATGTGTTTGACCATGCCGAAAGTGTTTGCCGCCGGAGAGCTGACAGCTTCATCCAGCGCTAAGACGGGCTCACAGCAGGCGTCGGCATCTCTCATAAGTTCGATCCATTCCTCTCGATTGCGGCCACAAAAAATTTGCGCCACTTCGGCTATGATCTCGGGGCCTCCAAATTGTTTGGCTATGAGGTCCTCACGGCCCGTTGCTCGGCAGAAGCTTTCCCAGAACTTAAATTCTAGTGCCCCCAATGACATGTACGAACCGTCTGCTGTCCGATAAAGCCCGTAGCAGGGGAAACGACCGTTGAGAAGCATCTTGCCCGGCAAAGGCTGTTCCAGTCCCTGATCGATCCCGGCGAAAACCATGGTGGCCAAAGACAAGGAACCGTGGAACATGGAAGTGTCAACGAATTGACCCTTACCGGTCTTTTCCCGCTGGATAATTGCTGCAAGAAGTCCACACAAGGCCATAAGACTTCCCCCGGCAAGATCGGCAATCTGAATGCCGGGAAGCGCCGGGTCCCCCTCTCGACTTCCTGTCATGCCTAGAATGCCGGCCAGTGCCAAATAGTTAATATCATGACCCGCCCTAGACCGATAAGGGCCGTCCTGACCGTATCCGCTGATGGAAACATAGATCAAACGAGGATAATTGGGAGACAATGAGGCAAAATCCAGGCCGAATTGCGCCATCGTACCTGGTCGAAAGCCCTCAACAACAATGTCGTACACGGACAACAATTTGTGAAAAAGACGCTGCCCCTCAGGATGTTTGAGGTTGAGAGTCAGGCTCTTCTTATTTCGGTTCACGGCTTCAAAATATGGAGTATTTTTCCCTCCACCCAAGACACGGGCGTAGTCACCCCCGGCGGGGTTCTCGACCTTCAGGATTTCCGCTCCCATCAAAGCCAGAAGCCATGTCATATACGGCCCGGGCAGGTTCATACTCAAATCAAGTATCCTGACTCCTGATAGCGCCTGCGACATATTCTGTGCCACCTTCACCTACCTTTCTTACTCAACCGGCGTCTCAAGAAGACCGGCCCCGCTGTGTTTATGGTGATCTCCCCTATCTGATCTTGGCCGGCAATGACTGGGCTGTCCATGACATTATACACGGTTTCTCCAAAACCCGTTGTCGTTTCTCGTCTTGGGAGCATTTTGTCTATCGTCACAATTCCTCGAAGGATCTCTTTCAGTCCCAATTCAGGCTTCGCTACGGTCGGTGCTCGGAAGCCTTCGTAAAAGAAGTGGCTTCGCCTGTTTTGCCGACCTGAACTCTGAGAGACTGCCCATCAGAGAGGACGGTGACCGCACCATCTCGGCCCGTCCAGAAGACCTTGGAACCGAGAGCCTCAAGCCGTTCAATGACAAGCTCATGGGGAAGTCCGCCGGTCCTGTTGAAATCCGCCGATATCACGGCCACCCTCGGTCTCACCGCCTGAAGGAATTGATAAGAACTGCTGCTCTTGCTCCCGTGATGTCCCACCTTCAAAACATCGGCCCTTAAATTGACCCCGGACTGGAGAAGCTCCTGTTCCCCGGCAACCTCCAGGTCACCCGTGAAAAGAAATGACGTCTCTCCGTGGTCCAGGCGAAAAACCACTGATGCATCATTCGTTTTGTATCCCTTTCGCCCGAACTCATCTCGAGCAACTGACCTGTTGAGGAATGTGATTATCGAGGGTGGAAAGTCCATCTGCGGTGACTGCCTCGATACAGCATGAACACCCGCGCCTCTTTCCTGGGCTTTGGCCAAGACCTGCTGAAGAAAATGAGAACCTGAATCCACCGGATTCCACAACAGCCTGTGAGTACGAATAACGCCCATGACGGACAACAAACCTCCCATGTGATCCATGTCCGGATGAGTGAGCACAATGCCATCCAATCCCGACACCCCTGCCCAGTAAAGAAAGGGCACGACAATGCTTCGCCCTGCATCAAAGTGTTCCGTCGCGACACCTCCATCCACCATCAAACCTCGTGAACCCGGAGGCTGGACAAAGACGGAATCCCCTTTGCCGACGTTGAGAAAGTAAACGACCAGGTCATCTTGAAGAGTTCGTAAACGGTCTGTAACGACAAGTATGGATGCGCTCAAAAACAGTATGAGCAGCAGCGGTTTCAGGTGTTTTCGTGACGGTTGTCTGAGAATGAGAAGAAAGCTGAGCGCAAACACAGATATCGTAATAATCTGACCGAAGTCGGGGTGAGCCCTTCTGAGAACGCTCCCGGGGAGACCCGAGAAAATCTCTGCTGTCTTAACAACGTAGAATGAGCACCAGTCGGCCGGTATGAGCATGAAAGACCCTATCCAGGGGCTGAAGAGGCTCGCTATGCCGGCGAGAAGCCCGAGTCCGAGGGCACCGGTCATGACAAAGTCCGTCACGAGGTTGGCAAAGAGTGTATATACTGGGAATCCATGGAAAAAATACCAGATGAAAGGGGCTGTAGCCAGTACGGCGCCCAGTGAAGCGAGCAATACAGTCCTCAGAGACTTCACGGCAGCGACTGCATGTCCCCAGAACCGTTCCCAAAAACTCTTTCCCTGCACGAACAAGTGCTTGCGGTCATGCATCCGTTCCGAATCCGTGGTGTGTGCACCCTGCCCCAAGACCATGAGAATCCCCATCACCGCAAAAAATGACAGCTGAAAACTGGGCGTAAAGAGGGACAAGGGGTAGACGATGAGAACCATCACGGCTGCACACGCCAGGGCGTTATATGAATCCCATTTGCGCTCAACGAGAAAGCTTATGGCAATCATCACTCCCATGATCGTTGCCCGTATGGCGGGGACACGCGCCCCCACAATGAGGCAGTAGAAAATCATGGCGGGTATAGATAGGAGTGCTGACAGTTTCTTGAATGGAACCCAAAGCAACAAACCGGGGCTGGTGAGTGACAGCACTTTTGCCATGCAGATTGCCAGAAAGGCTACAATGGCTATGTGGACACCCGAGGCCGATAGAGCATGGACCAAGCCGGAGTTGGAGAAAGTCCTGTAAAGCTGAGGGCTTATTTCACCAGTGTCCCCCACTACAATTCCTTTCAAGATCGCTTTGACGTCTTCCTCATAACCTTGGGGCACAAAAAGCCCCGAGTTTTGGTCGAAAAAGGCGCTCATGTTCTCACGAATCTTGAAAATAATCGCGGAGGGGTTGTAACGTGGGCCTCGGCTGACGATGATGATACGGGTTTTCGAATGGAGTGAAGCAAGCCAGCGAATACCATTGGTCTTACAGTCAAGCTCCCAGTTGAATTCACCGGGATTCCCTCTGTTTGTTGGTTTTCGGATGCGTCCCCGAAACGCAATCCGATCACCCGCTACTGCATCAAGTTCGTCCTGCCGGATGATGACGCGGCCGTATCCCGGTAGCGTTATCCGTTCCGGCCCGTAGGTTCCCCGGGCCAGAAGAAAAGTTCGGAAATCCGGGCCTGATGCCAGGGTGTTACGGATCTCGGCTTCAATGGTGGTGAAATCAGTGGGTGGCTCGAAATCTCTTCCATTCCGATCTTCCTGAGCGGAAAAAAATATGCCTGCGGCAAAAAAGGTTGCTGAAACGCTACAAAGAACACCGAGAGTGCTTTTGATCACCAGGGCCCGAAGGATCCCCAAAGAGCAAGCCAATACAAGGAGCCACAAATATGTGCTGGAGATCGATAAGACGTAGGTTCCCACCAGCATTCCAAATCCGAGAAAGACGGCAATGAAGACAGCGGGCCTACGACCAACAAGCCTGATAATATGGTTTATTCCAAATACCTTTGGATGCGGGGAAATATTATCTTGATCATCGCATCTGGGAGTGCTAATCGACATCAAGAACAACGCATGAGGATAATAGAGTTAAGGTTGCCGCTCATGCATTCGAACAATCTTTAACTCCATTACTCTATAGAATTTTTCGAAAGAATACGCAACGGTGCCCCCACTGACCTTGGGGGAGGCGGCAAGACAGAGAACTGGACAGGAATCCGCTCATGGAGTCTTTCGGAGCACACCTCAAGAATCTAAGAGAGTCCCAGGGCAAGACTCTCGAAGAGATTTCCGAAAGCACAAAAGTTGCTGTGGCAAACTTGGATTTTCTCGAGAGAGACCGATATGATCTTCTCCCCCCGAAAGTCTTTGTGAAAGGTTTCATTAGAGCCTATGCTCAAGAAATGCGAGCGGATCCCAATGAAATAATAAAGAAATTTGAGGATTTTGTCTCTGAGGGGGAAATGCCCGAATATTCTGAAGACGAATACCCTGTCCTTCACGAGGTTGCCGAAAAGAGATCATTCATTTTCTCTCCACTGTTCACCATCGTCCTTACTGGTGCAGGGATCCTCTCCCTCATCATATTGGTCTTGACTGGAGTAACGAGGCTGTTCTTTCCCGACGAAATAAGCCGCAGCACGTCATATCCCGCTGTAGTGGGACAGGTGGCCACAAATACCATATCCACCAAACCGACGCTCCCTGGCGATCAGACCCCTCAGAAGAGTGCGTTTGCAGATCCCCCCAGGAGACAACCCGGCAAGAAAGTCCTGGAGATAAAAGCCCTTGCCGGCACATGGGTTCGGGTGGAGCCGGATACCGGTGCGCCTGAGGAACTTGTCATGGCACCGGGTGATATCCAGGTTTTCACCGCACATGAGACCTTTCACATCTTGGTGGGTAACGCAGGCGGTGTCCGCATCCGCTATGATGGAAAAGAATACCCTGTATTGGGAAAAACGAATCAAACCCTCACGTTGACTCTACCGTGAGGCGATCATCAGGTGAAAGCCAAAGCTGCCATTTTGAAGCACTAACAACCTCCAACCAAGGATCGCAGCATGAAACAGGCCGTAAAAAAATTGCTCTTGGTTCTCCCTCTGCGACAGGAAACTGATTTGCCGGCAGTTGCCGAAGCAGAGGGATGGCAAGATATGAACGAATTCTTCAAGAAGACTCGTACTTCCTATGCCACTCACTGGCACGGCAACTACGTTCTGGATCAAGACGAGATACCTTGGAAAGCATCGAAAGAGGAAATAGCCGCTTTAGAGAGGGTGAGGGGGCGCGTGATCGTGCTGGCAGGATGGAAATACAATATATCCGATACCCTAACCCTTTATGTGGACAAGGACGGATCTGTTTACGCAGTCGAAGACGACGTGGAAAGCTTTTTTGAATGACAGTGATCCTCATGTCTTGAACCCCAGAAAGTTCGCGGCATGCTTCTTTTCCCCGTATCCACAAGGGAAAACAGAGTGAAAAATAACAAACCGAGATTCAAACTCTGGTCAAGGATGGCCCAGATAAGACGGAGGAGAAGACTGGCGCATTGTAAGGACCTTGCTCCCTGTGGGCCTTCCAGAGCGCCTGCCCACATACCTCTCCTGGGAGCTGAGATTCTTTGCAAAGGATGATCACCCTCTGAACCGTTCAGAAGAGTTCCATGAATGACGATACTTGGCACACCGGCCCGCGCAATCTCGGCAAACTTTTCTTAACTGCAATTCTCTCAAAATCCCGGGTCTTGAACCTTGAGGCCAAGCTTCGGCTCATAACCGCTGTTCCCGAGTTCGACATTGACGATGAAGAGATGGTAGCGCATTACGTGCGCCCGGCATCATCGCCAACGAAAACAAAGAAACCATTACTCCGTTACACAACGGCTTCACAAAAGGAAGCGGCACAAAAGGCTCGCGTCTGGGGATCAAGAGGGGTGTTCATCCTGAGGGCGGACGGTCTCGCGACTAAGCGAGTATTTATCCCAAATTTTCCGAGTATGCTTTTCGCCTGGGGAAATCCGGCCGCAGCCGCCAACCCGACAGCCGCAATATTGTGTTCCAGACAGTCCCTGGCAAGACTGCCGCATTCCTCCTTCTTGGAGGCGCTCAAGTCGATTGTTTCCTTGACTGCACAGGCCGGCGACACCATTGTCTCCAGCTATGGCACCGCGGGCTACAATGCAGTGACCACACTGAATCGAGGGTCGCTAACCATTGTAGTCTGCCCAGGCGCTCTGCCCTTCATGGACGACGAGAATCGTCTCCAGGAATTCCTCAACACGCACAACGGATTCTTCGATCTTCAGAATACCCTGTTTGTGACCTCGACCCCTCCAAAAACGACCATTTCTGCCGCTGAGGGTATGTTTCTCCGCGATAGAATAGTCGCCGGGCTATCAGAAACCCTGTTCGCTGTCGATGTGAGGCCGGGGGGCAACATGGAGAAAATAATCGGTTACGCAATGAAAAGCGGCGTGTCTGTGCAGATGGTGAATACAATGCCCCCACGAAGAACGAGACAAAGAGTCCGACTGGTCCCGAATCATTCAGGTGAGGGGTATGTAGGGATTCATTCCAGCACGACTCTTGGCCATGGCCCGTTGCGCCCCGGATCCGGAATGGGGTACGCAAATTCGGCCGGAGACGGTCACGACAAACCAGGCACCCACACAATTACCCCACCCGATGTCCCGCCGTTCCTTTATCACTACACCAAGAGCGCTCCAGGACCTTGGCCGGGTCAAAGTCTCGCTGAATACTGGAATTCTCTTCTCAATAATGATCCGCATTCCGGCCACTCCGGTCGAGACACACTCTGCAAGATCCTCTCCGAGCAACGGATCCGTGGATCGGATCGCCTTATCCGAACGAGAGAACCGGTGGTTTGTTTCAGCGAACTGCCTCCCGAGAAACTGTCATCCATCATGAGATGGCGTCGTGGATTACGGAGTTGGTCCGTCGAGCCTTACGGTGTTGGCATTCATGCCGCAATCTTGGCACAGCTTGGAGCAAAGCCGGTGACGTATGGTTTACCTGACGAATACCACGCCATGCCGTCTCAGGAAAAATACCTTTTTCAAGTGAGCCGGAGTAAAGGATATCGGTGGGCCGGCGAACTCGAGTGGCGCTTGAGAGGTGACCTCTGTTTCGCCCATATACCACACGATAAGGTGGTGGTTGTTGCGGCATCAAAAGAAGATGTGACATTCTTGCGGTCTCGATTCAACTATCAGATCATATGTTGGGAGACCCTGGTGTGCATACCGCGAATCCCAGGACTCAGTCAAAGCGATTTCCCGTCTCCTCATGGTCAAACATACAATAAACTTGACCTTCTCCGCTGAACATATATTCTCTACCCAAAAAATGTCCCAAGAAAATGCGGCTTTCAGGGAAAAGATATGTATGGATCACTGCATGCGTTAGAAGCCCTCTTGTGTTTCGTTCTGGGAACCATTTTGGGCAGTTTTCTCAATGTGGTGATCGCTCGTTTACCCGAGGGTGGTTCCCTCACATATCCTCCATCACGATGCCCTGATTGCGGGAACAACATAAAATTCTATGACAATATACCCATAATAAGCTTTTTTTTGCTCAAAGGACGGTGTCGATCCTGCGGCGGTCGCATCGCCCTGCGCTATCCAATAATCGAGTTTCTAGCAGGTTTTCTCTCCATGGCCCTGTATTTAAGATTCGGCCTCACCCCCACATTCGGAGTGTTCCTGATTTTCTGCGCAGCCATGTGTGCAATATTCCTCATTGACCTCGAGCATATGATCATACCGGACGTGATCTCTCTCAACGGAATTGCAGTGGGGTTGGTCGTTTCAACGGTCGGACTTCTTCCCCACATGGACTGGAAGTCCTCTCTGGTAGGAGCAATCACCGGTGCTGCCGTCCTCTATTTGCCGGCGCTCGTGTACCAAAAAATTCGGGGATCGGAAGGATTGGGGGGCGGCGATATTAAGTTGCTTGCCATGATTGGGGCGTTTAATGGTCTTGAGGGGGTTCTCTTTGTCATATTTTTTTCATCACTCGCAGGATCCATCACGGGCATCTTCAGTATCATCTTCAGGGGCTCCGAGTCCACTTCACCGATTCCCTTCGGACCTTTCCTGACGACTTCAGCAGTCCTGTATGTCTTTGCAGGCAGACGTATTGTGGATCACTTCTACATGCTCTCCGATTATCTGTGAGCACCGGCACTCATCTTCTCACCAAAATTTATTCAGGAGCTAACATTTCCCTAACACACAGCCCGCAAGCTTAAAAATGAACAGTCAATACATCGATGCGTTCAAGGAATCATGCTCATCAGGAGGTGCTTTTTGAGAAAAAGTCTGCTTTTCATAGGGTTCGTGGCCGCAATGGCAACCGTGTTTGCCGTGCCGGCGTTTG
>JAUPKT010000004.1 GCA_030837305.1 Thermodesulfobacteriota bacterium | reverse complement strand
TACGTGTCATTCTCGCTTTGCTGTGCCAAAGGTTTGCAACCCGCAAACTCGGTCTGGTACGAGAACGGGTATGACCGCCGGGATCAATCTCACGTCAACAGGCGTTGTTCCAGAATACGTGCCGTCAACCTGAACGGGTATTGGGTGGTCCGACTGAATCCGAACCCGCGTTCCTCTCTCCACTTTCATCCATGGTACCAGACGACTGATCCGAAAAAGTGCGGCCAAGTACGAACAAACGTGAGCAGAGAGAAGGCGTTCCTTAAAAAGACATATTTCGAAGCTGCCGGAGTTGAGAGAGGCTGTCGGACAAAAGACAAACAATCCTCCGTACCGGCTGACTTTTGTCACCATAATTCCTCGCACCATGGTCGTTGGTCCATCGTCGATCCGGACCTCCATGTCTTGCAGGCTATTTTTCGTCAACGACCGAAATATGGGCACGGCATATTCGAGATATCCCAGCCGCGCTCTTGGCCGGTTTGCAAAGATTTTGGTCACAGACGCGTCGAAACCTGCACTTGTCTGGAGGATGAACCGGTGATTGTTTACGAGTCCCAAGTCGATCTTGGCCAAAAGTCCATTCTCAATTACGGATACCAATAGTTTAGGATTCCTGGGAATTCCGAGATGGGCTGCGAGCTGATTGGCTGTTCCCGTTCCCATGTGAATCAAGGGTGTCGTGAACGGCTCACGCAGACCATTTATCACCTCGTTGACCGTGCCATCGCCTCCTGCGACCACCACGCAATGGAAACGGTCTTCCAAACCTTCCGCCTGATGTCGCGCATCGCCCGGTTTTTCCGTCAGGTAAATCTCAACATGGTGATTCCTTGATAGGAGCACGGCTTCCAGCGCATTGACCCGCTGTACAGTCTGTCCGGTACCGGCAATGGGATTTGCGATGATGAGAATGTTTCGGCGGGGTCTATCCAAAACTGCTCCTTGCTGTTACGAGCGGTTTTCTGAAGTGTTCGGATACAATGGGAGAAATAATCTCCTGGAATCACTGACCCGAATTCCAAGACGTCTTGGGAAAGAAACTGTTCGCGATGTTTCTTGTTTACTCACGCGCCGGGTCTGTCCGTCTTTGCCGTTCATTATGCTGCACCTTGGTGGGAGCCTAGATCCTCTCGTTTCCCGGAACGCACGCCTCCCACAAGCTGCTCTTTCGGGATTTGTCAATGGACGCAGTCGTCCATTGAGAGCCGAGAAATCGTTTGGTGAAAAGGCCGCACATAATGATCATCGAAATGCTCATTGCCCACCAGATGCCGGTGGGTCCCAAATCCAATAAATGTATGGATAATAACATGAGAGGAATCCTCAGCAACCACATGCTGCTCATGATGATCCTCATGCTGCCGTACGTGTCTCCCGCACCTTGAATGGCTCCCGCCAGGGTGATGCCTACCGCCAGAAAAGGCATGCCTATCATGTTGATACGCAAGTAACGAACCATCTCTTCCAAGACCGATTTGTCAGCAGTAAGCAGCCGTGAAATCTCGGGAGCCAAGAGAAAAATAATAGCAGATGGTATCAATATAATTATCAGGCATAGGACAGCAGTTGCCTGGGCCCCAGACCGTGCACTGGAGATATCACCTGACCCGATGCGATTGCCGGTCAGAATCGCAGCAGCCATATTGAGAGCAAAGATAGGGAGAAAAATGATGGCCTCAACCCGAATGCCCGCAGTCATGGCAGCCAGGGCTGTGATTTGGCCATCCCGTAGATTGCCTACGAGGAAGTACACCACCAGGGTACCAACATTCCAGGCAGTCTGCTGCAATACCGTGGGAATGCCCAGTCTCAGGAGATTCTTGATACAGGGAACAATTGGATCCAGTACAGAGCTGATTATGATCCGATTAGGCCCGCGCAGTGCGTGAAAAAGATTCAAGGTCATACCAACGGTTGTGCCAATGGCGGTCGTCCAGGCTATACCTAAATACCCCAGAGCCGGAACAGGGCCCCATCCAAAGGTCAAGATAATATCTCCAGCTACGTTGATCGATGATGCCGCAAAACTGTTCAACATAGTTATCCTCACACGACCTGAGGATCTGAGCACACCGCCGGTGATAATCATGACGTATGTCGGAATGAGAACCAAGGAAAACACCCGGATGAAGTTTTCCGCGATGATTTGGATCTCAGGGGGCATTCCGGCAAGCCTCACTATAAAGTCAGGACAAACCTGTGCAAAACCTGTTATAACTCCTGCTATACCTATCCCCAAGAGCAGAGAGTTACCTCCTATGCTCCCCACGCCTAAGCAGGACTTGGCGCCATATGCCTGGGATACCATGGATACGGTGCCGACGCTTATGCCGTTTGCCAGCATCATTAGCGTCCAATACAATTGTGCAACATATCCCATCGCGGCAAGAACATCGGTTCCAAGATATCCGGCGACAAACACGTCGGCAAAACCAATGGAGAACTGAAAAAACATTATCAGAATCATGGGCCAGCCGAGGCTCCACGACTCCCGTAACGGACTCAGCAACTGAATGAATTTATGAGATCTCGGCATCAAATCCATAAATCTGCGATCACTTGTTTCATAAAGTCCCACCAAGACCTGAATCATATCACCGTTGAGCAGGCTTTTCGAGTTGTGCCGCCTTGTTCTGAACTATTTGAACGGCGTATATATGCAAGCACAGCCCTTGAAATATAATGAACGAGATTCTATAGTTGCTGAATGCAAACCAATTTAAAGCTGTGAACAACCTGCCGGGAAGAGAACCACTATGCCCAAAAGAACAGACATTGAATCCATAATGCTCATCGGCTCAGGGCCTATAATTATCGGCCAAGCCTGTGAGTTTGACTATTCCGGAACGCAAGCTCTAAAAGCTCTAAAAGAGGAGGGATATAGGGTTGTTTTGGTCAACTCTAATCCTGCCACCATCATGACTGATCCCGAGTTTGCCGACGCCACGTACATTGAGCCTCTCAAGTTAGACATACTGACCACCATAATCGAGAAAGAGCGGCCTAACGCATTGCTGCCGACCCTGGGAGGACAGACAGCTCTCAATAGGTCCGTCGAACTCCATAATGCGGGCGTACTGAGCCAATTCGGAGTTGAACTCATCGGTGCAGGAATTGATGCCATCATAAAGGCCGAGGATAGGGAACTTTTTAAGGCGGCCATGAAGCGAATCGGCCTGGATCTCCCCAGGAGCGGATACGCAGAGTCCATTCAGCAGGCATGGAAGATAGCAGAGGAAGTTGGATTCCCCAACGTCATCAGACCTTCCTTCACCCTTGGAGGCACCGGAGGAAGCGTCGCTTTCTCCCCCGAAGAATTTGAGTTGCTTGCCAAATATGGCCTGGAGATTTCTCCCGTCAACAAAATATTGGTGGAGGAATCCGTTCTCGGTTGGAAAGAATATGAACTGGAAGTAATGCGTGACCGCAAAGACAATGTTGTCATCATCTGTTCCATCGAAAACTTTGACCCTATGGGTGTACACACCGGGGATTCCATAACGGTTGCACCTGCCCAGACGTTGACTGACAAGGAGTATCAAATACTCAGGGATCAGGCCTGCGCAATAATACGTGAAATTGGTGTCGATACCGGAGGGTCAAATATACAGTTTGCGGTTCACCCCGAAACCGGAAGAGTGGTCGTTATCGAAATGAATCCTCGGGTGAGTAGATCAAGTGCACTCGCATCAAAAGCCACGGGATTTCCCATTGCCAAGATTGCCGCCAAATTGGCGGTGGGCTATTCACTCGATGAAATCCCCAATGACATCACAAAGAAGACACCGGCTTGTTTTGAGCCAAGCATTGATTACGTTGTAACCAAGATTCCGCGATTCACGTTCGAAAAGTTCCCTCGGGCTGATAACACCCTCACCACACAGATGAAATCCGTCGGGGAGGCCATGGCAATCGGCAGGAATTTTAAGGAATCTCTCCAAAAGGCCTTGCGATCACTTGAAATTGATGTCTGCGGTCTTGAGCCGTACCTCGAAGAGGGACTATCTCGGGAGGACATTCTTTCACGCCTCAGAAGACCTTCTCCTGACAGGCTTTTTTATCTTGCTGATGCAATGAGACGCAGTACGCCTGTCGGGGAAATCTATGAGGCGAGCATGGTGGACCCGTGGTTTCTGGGTCAGATGAGGCAAATAGTGGATTTGGAGCAAGAGATGTCCAAGCCGGACTTCTTCGATGGTCAATCGCCGAGAGATGCTATGAAGCGAGTCAAGGCATGGGGTTTCTCAGATCGACGAATAGGCCAAATTGTGGGAAAGACGGAAGAAGAAATAAGAACAATGAGATACGAGCTTGGTGTTCGTGCCGTATTCAAACGTGTTGACACTTGTGCTGCGGAATTCGAGGCTTTTACCCCATATCTCTACTCCACCTTTGAGGAGGAGGATGAGTCAGGAGTCACCAATCGCAAGAAGATCGTAATTCTGGGAGGTGGTCCCAATAGAATAGGGCAGGGCATAGAATTCGATTACTGTTGTGTCCATGGGGCCTTTGCTTTGAAGGAAGACGGATACGAAACCATCATGGTGAACTGCAATCCGGAGACGGTCAGTACTGACTACGATACATCCGACCGGTTGTATTTTGAACCGCTTACGCTGGAAAACGTGCTTGCAATTGTGGAGAGGGAGAAACCCGATGGAGTGATCGTCCAGTTTGGGGGCCAAACTCCTCTCAAGTTGGCCCTGCCTCTCTCACGCCTCGGGGTACCCATCATCGGCACGTCTCCGGACGCTATCGATCGCGCAGAGGACAGGAAAAGATTCAAGGAAATGCTCCAGTTGCTCGAACTGCATCAGTCTCCCAATGATATTGCATATTCCTATGATGAAGTTATGGATGTAGCGAAACGCATAGGCTATCCTCTTGTGGTGAGGCCATCCTACGTCTTGGGGGGCCGTGCCATGGAAATTGTTCATTCAGAACAGGACTTGAAGGACTATCTGAAATATGTCATTCAGGCATCGCCTGAGCATCCGATCCTCGTCGATGGATATCTTGCAGGTGCCATCGAAATAGACGTGGATGCGGTATCTGACGGTGAGGATGTGGTCATCGGGGGAATAATGGAACATATAGAAGAGGCCGGCATCCACTCCGGTGACTCATCGTGTTCCCTGCCGCCTTACAGCCTCGGGCGCTATCATCTCGACGAGATCCGGAGAATAACGCGGCTCCTTGCCATGGAATTGAACGTCAAAGGACTTATGAATCTCCAATTGGCTCTCAAGGATGGAGAGATTTTTGTCCTCGAAGTGAACCCCAGGGCTTCCAGGACTGTTCCATTCGTATCCAAGACCATAGGAGTCCCTCTCGCCAAGGTGGGTGCTCGGGTCATGGCCGGCAAGAAACTTAAGGAAATCGGTTTCGACAAAGAGATTATTCCCGATTATGTGAGCGTAAAGGAGGCTGTCTTCCCGTTCATCAAGTTTCCGGGCGTGGACGTCCTGCTCGGGCCGGAAATGAAGTCAACCGGAGAAGTTATGGGCATTGACAAGGAATTCGGTCCGGCCTTCCTCAAATCACAGTACAGCACGGATTTTCCAATTCCCTCGCCGGGGAAAGTATTCTTGAGCGTTGCCGATCGTGACAAGAGCCTTGCTTTGGTTGTTGCTCGAAGGCTGAGCGAATGCAACTTTTCATTTGTGTGTACCGACGGCACGGCCCAAGCCTTGCGAGGCGCGGGCATCGAATGCGGTACGGTAGGCAAAGTCCACGAACAAGGTGAGTCGGACGTGATTCCCTTGATTAAAGAAGACCAGTTGACACTCGTCATCAACACATCATCCGACAAGCAGTCCATGAAAGACTCTCTGCATATCCGTTTGGCAGCCTTGAACCATAACGTACCATATTTTACGACTATGGCGGGAGCAAATGCGCTGTCACTCGGCATCAGATCATTGCATCGCGGAGATTGCTTTCGAGTCATGTCTCTCCAGGAGTACCATGCGGGGAAAAGTGTTGCAATTACAGATGCAAACCAAGTTGCCGGGACCGTTTGTCGTCCAGGAGATCATGGTGCTTCCCTCCTGAGCATCTGATACCGAGACAAGACGGGTGAACAGTCATGAATTTCACAGGGCCGGGAATTAAATGTTTTCAGACCCGTGCTCAGTGATATAATGCCTGGTTATCCTGCTTCAAGAACACTTGTTAAAGATCTTACATGACCATGGACTATCAGAATCAGACTAAGAGACTCCAGAAATCAATTATCCTGGCCTCTGCTATCGGCATCTTCACTGTCGGTGTCATAGTCGCCCTGGCAGGAATGATACCCCTCTACGAGTATCTCAAGGAAGAGGAAAAAAGGAATATCGTCCTTGCCCTGAACGCAAAGACCGTTGCCGTGGAAGAATATTTGGCTCGGGTCAAAGACGTGGCCATGCAAATATCCAGTCGAACCAAGGCGAGAGAAGCCTTGGATGCCTACAACATGGGTATCATTAACTCAAGTGATCTGGAGCCTTTCTTGAAGCGGATCTTGCTCGATGCCATGAGCTACACACAAGACCTGTGGGGCATCACGAGGCTTGACTCGAAGGGATTGCCGGTAGTTGAAGTGGGAATCGAACTGCCGAGAGAGTATCTCATCCCCGCAAAGGAAGACCAGTCGGTCCCGAAGATTCAAGGTCTGGTAACGGTCGGCACCACGCCATTGCTTGTAGTGAGGTCTCCCATAATCGACAGACAGGCAAAGATCATAGGAACGGATATCCTCGTACTGCGCCTCACCAATTTGAGGAGAATCATTGAGGACTACACCGGGTTGGGTCAAACCGGCGAAGCATTTCTAGGATTCGCTGAAACAGATAAGGTTGGTTTGCTTTTTCCCATGAGGCGGCATCATGGCCCCGCATCAACGAACCTTTCGGGGGATCAGGCAGTGTTCACTGCTCTCCAGGCCTCGGCAGGGGAGCGAAAAAGCGGGGTCTTTGTAACAGACAGTTCAGTAAATGGAAAAGAAGTTGTTGCCTACGGCCCAATTAGGGGGTCAAATTGGGGTATAGGCCTCAAAATTAGTCTCGATGAGCTGTTCGCTCCTGTAAGACGACAGATTTACGCCACCAGTACCATCATTCTTGCCCTGATCGCTGTCGGAACTCTGGGTATGGTTCTCCTTGTGCGGCCTCTCGCAGGAAAAACAATCATACACACCGACGAACTCGCGCGGGAAATTAGAGAAAAAACCTCCAACCTCAGGCAAGAACTTAGGGAACGCAAGAGGATGGAGCGCTGGTTGCGAGACTCCGAGCGCCGATACCAAATGCTCTTGGCAAATATCCCCGATGTCATTTTCATTCTTGATGACAAAGGATGTTTTTCCTACGTGAATGTCCAAGTGGAAAAGTTCCTCGCCTGCAAGGTCCGTGACATTCTCGATACTCCTTTAGAGGACTATGTCGTGCCAGAAGACAAGCCTCGAATCCGGAAAATCCTGGAAACAGATGTAGCATCGATATGGGATGAAGAGGTTGGTATCATTGATAGAAACAGGGAGCTGAAGCATTCTCGTATCCGGTGCAACGCATCAATCGAAGAAGAAACCGGAAACAAGAGATACGAGGGCGTGATGCGGGATATAACGCTAAGAAAGAGACTGGAGCAAGAGCTAAAGTCCTCTCGTGAAGAACTCCTTGAAAAGATACGCATCATTGATGACCTCTACGAACATATCGTCCAGTCAGGCATGTCGAAGTGTATTTCTGACCACACCGCTGAGGTAGCACACGAACTCAGGCAACCCCTCGCTATCATTGGAGGGGTGGCCAGACGCCTTGAGCGGCGTATTCGATCCGGGAATGTTGATACCTCACAGGAGCTTCCCGAATCGTGTAACATCATGATCCATGAAGTGGAAAGATTGGAAAAAATACTCACTGGACTCATCGACTTTACAACCCATCGTACCCTACATCTGGAAAAAACCGATCCAAATCAGATCATCGAAACCGTATTGGAGAAGACGGCATCTCGGGTTGAAGAAAAAAACCTCCGCCTTGAAAAGAGCCTCGGGGGAGAGGTGGGAGACATGCTTCTTGATCCGACGCTTTTTGAACAAGTCGTTCGATACCTGGTGTCAAACGCCATTGATGCCTCGCCGCCTGGGGAGGTCCTGAAGGTGGAAACAGGAGTTTCGATCCCCAGTGAGAGAGCCCAGGAAGCCGGGGGGCTGGCCTCTGAAACCTATTTCGAAATGAAGATCAGCAACTACGGGACGAGCATGCCCAAAGACGACCTCCAGAAAATATTCAGCCCTTTTTATGTTACCAGCAGCTATGGAGCCGGCATAGGACTTACTGTCTCGAAAAGAATTATTGAGGATCATAACGGCTCCATCTCGGTAAAATGTGATGAGGAAGGAACGGTATTTACTGTGTGGCTGCCATTTATTCACAGGGGGGGCTCGGACCTGATGGTAGTCTCTTGATGGCATGAACGATATAGTATGAGCCTCGGAAGAAATGCGAGTTGGAGCGAGTTATGTCTTGACTGGCTTATGTCTAAATTGATATAAACCAGCAAGATTCCAATTCGTGGGAGGCTACTATGAAAATTCTATTCTCCTTCACGCTGGTCCTGTGTTGTATCTTCCTCGCAGGCTCTGAAATCCCTGCCTCGGCCCAGGCTACCCTCAAAATGAGCACTACAACGAGTACAGAAAACTCGGGCTTGCTTAACGTTCTGCTGCCTCCGTTTGAAAAGGCCGAAAACGTCAAGGTACAGGTCATCTCAGTGGGAACCGGGAAGGCTTTGAAACTGGGAGAAACCGGTGATGTCGATGTAGTCTTTGTGCACAGCCGAGCCGCTGAGGACAAATTCGTAAATGACGGTTTTGGGGTGGACAGAAAAGACGTGATGTATAATGATTTTGTGATTGTCGGCCCGAAAGACGATCCGGCAAAACTGAAGGAAGCAAAGACCGGGGTCG
>JAUPKT010000022.1 GCA_030837305.1 Thermodesulfobacteriota bacterium | reverse complement strand
AGCCATCATAGCGGCCCAAGGAGATCATTTCCCTAAACCGGGAGATGTAGGAAGGCCCCCCGCAGGCTGGGAGCTATTTTTAGGCGATTCAGGCGAGATACTCGTTCGCGGCAACGATATTTTTGATGGTTATTGGAAAGATCCTGAACAAACCCGAGGAGTTGTCGACACGGACGGCTGGCTTCACACTGGAGACGTTGGAGCGTTCACGCAGGAAGGAAAGCTCAAAATAGTGGATCGCTTGCGTGACATTATCGTTACTTCTGGTGGTAAGACGATCAGTCCAACTTATATCGAGAACGCGCTACGGGCAAGCCCTTATGTCAGCGAAGCTGTGATTTTTGGCCATAACCGTAAGTATGTGTCAGCTTTGATTGAAATCGATCACGATGCCGTATCGGCCTGGGCAAGAATCAATAACGTCACTTATGGCGGCTTCAATAGCCTAGTTGAAAACGCCGAGGTTCTTAACCTTATTCGTTCAGAAATAACCAGAATCAACAAAGACCTAGCAAGAGTGGAGCAAGTCAAGATTTTCAGAATCCTACCAAAAGTTCTGGACCCTGAAGAGGAAGGGGAACCGGTCACACCGACCCGAAAAATCAAACGCCAACAAATGTATCTAAGATTTCAAGATCTGGTGGAATCCATGTACAGTTCCTCAGAAGAAACTAGACTTGCCTCAGAAATTGGCGATCTGCTTGTTGAGCAGTAGTATTCACAACAAAGAGAGGGCCTCATGTTGAAAAAAATCTTCAGTTGTTTCCTGATCTCGCTGTCCGTACTGCTTTTATCTACGGTAAGCGTTCTGGCGTCTGACCCCTATTTGATCGGTTTCAGCGCTGCTTTGACCGGCCCAGGGTCTGGCATTTACGCCCCAGTAAAAGACGCATTCGATGTTTACTTCAAGGACGTCAATGCTAGAGGAGGGATCAACGGGCATCCGGTGAAGATAATTTTCACCGACAACTCGGCTGAACCTTCCAAAGCAGCTTCTGACGCAACTAAATTGATCACACAAGACAAAGTCATTCTTCTCTTGAATGCCAGCCTTTCCAGCACATACGCCCCCATGATTCAGGTGGCCAACCGCTCGAAGACGCCGATCTTCTTTGCTAGTTCCGTATGTCCTAGCGAGGTTTATCCTCCCAAAGCGGACCCCAATCAATTCTGCTCAACCGGCTTTGCTTCGAAATATGACAGCCGTTTCGCTGTCTCTTTTATAAAGAGCATTGCTAAAGAACCAGTCAAACTTGCTTTGGTAGCCATGAACATACCTATCTCGCGTGGAGAGATAGACTTCGCCGAGGAACTTGCCTCCAAAACTGAAGGCTTTACAGTGGTCGATAAAGAGGTAATCCCGCCTCCTACAGCCGATTTCACCCCTTTCGCTTCCAAGATTAAAGAGTCTGGGGCCAATTGGGTGTATGCATGGGCGCCTTGGGAAACTCAGGTGAAGGCTTTGGAAGCCTTGCGGAAACTGGGCTGGACCGGCAAGTATATCGCTTTTGCGCATATCCAGGCGGAAGAAGAGTTGGAAAGGCTTAAGGACGACAATCTGTACGTCTTTGGAACCAATGCTCTGTTCTCGGACAACGCAGAAATTCACGGAAAAATCAAGGAAGCCAGCCAAAGGGAAAAAACAATCTACCCCTACAAGAAACTTTCCGAAGGATGGATTGGGGCAATGGTCCTGGAGGAAATCCTAAAGCGCACCTCCTGGCCGGCTACCCCGGAAAAGGTACGAGAGGCGATGAATGATCTCAAGGTTGAGACTGCTGGTCTACGAGGGGGCCCCTTGGTCTGGACCAAGAACAATCATTTCAGGACCGTTAACTACTATAGGGTCTACAAGTGGGACGGCGCCAGCGGCAGCATCAAAGTAGCCAAGGACTGGGATCCTGTAGAAATTCAGTAGGCCGCTAACCAGAATACGCAAGATACTAAGAATCAATGCCCCTTAGCAAACGGTGATCGTAGACTGCCATGGCCGAGTGAAAAGATGCAAATAATTGTCAACATAGTTGTATTGGCTTCTTTATACTGCTTGATATGCGGAGGATACGTCTTGATTTATCGATCGAGCAGGGTTCTTAACCTCGCTCACGGCGAATTAATGGCGCTTAGCGCATACTTCCTCTTAACGGTTGTTACGAGCTTTCCTGGCCATCCTCTCATATCGTTTGGAATTTCAATTGGACTATGTTTTCTTTTGGGCTTTGCAGTCTACTTTTTCCTGATGCGGTTTATGACCGGCGAGGCAGTGTTTGCGGCTGTCCTGGTTACAATCTCGTTGGGCATTTTGCTGCGTGGGTTCATAACTTTAATTTGGACTTCTCAATCCTGGCATCCGCTTCAGTTTATGGGCATTCAGAACGCTTCCCACCTACTATTCGGAAACGGAGTTATCTCTACTTTCGGTATTTTAGCCGTGGTGACTGCTACGCTGGTGTATGGATTTTTATTTCTTGGCCTCAAATTCACTCGGTGGGGTTTACGGATGCGTGCTGTTGGAGAAAACCCACTATTGGCATCACAGAGAGGCATTAATCTTCATTGGTATTATGCATTGTCTTGGGCCTTAGCGGCGTTGACCGCCGGTTTGGCGGGCATGATTCAAGCTTGTGACAGCGGGCTGGAACCAGGCATGTTCATTCTCGCGTTGACTGCTTTCCCCGTGGTGCTTGTGGGAGGTCTTGACAGCCTCGCTGGGGTTATTCCGGGATCGATCATCGTTGCCTCAGCCCAGGTAGCTGCAATATCAATCAGTCCTCAGGCAAGTGAAGTGGCCCCTTTTGTGGTGCTGCTAGCGATGCTGTTGATTAGACCTTGGGGTCTTTTCGGCACAAAAGAGGAATGGGAGCGCGTTTAAAATGGCCTTTGCAAGCGGATACTTCAAAACATCTTATGCGGCTGATTTAGACGTTGTGGAAACTCGCACCCGCTGGTTTGGTCTCATCTTGCTGCTTGCCGGTTTGACAGTCCTTCCTTTTTTTGCCTCACCCTTTCTCCTGGATTTGGCAAATCAGGTCTTCTTGGCCCTTATCGGCGCCGTGGCCCTTATGATGCTGACCGGTTTTGCAGGTCAGATATCATTGGGCCACGCGGGTTTTCTCGCTGCGGGGGCGTTCACGAGTGGAATACTGTTCAAAGAGTTTAACCTACCTTTCTGGATAACTCTCCCCGCTTCAGGACTTGTAGGAGGGATATTAGGGGTGGTTTTTGGGCTCCCCTCCTTGAGATTGAAAGGCCTATATTTGGCGTTGAGTACGCTGGCCCTTCATTTCATCGTGATTTACGCAGGCTCGGAGTACGAAACGAAGCGCGGTTTCTCGACAGGGATAGTGCTCGATCCACCCAAGTTTGGAAACCTCGTCCTTGAGGATCCTTCAGCCTGGTATTTTGTTCTATTGGTTTTCGGTCTGGCAGTGGTCACTTTCGCCGTCAATCTGGCGAGATCCCGTACAGGTCGGGCATGGATGGCTATAAGGGATCGCGACATAGCTGCGGCCGCCTTTGGGATCAAGGTAGCCAGGTACAAGCTCTACGCCTTTGTGTTTTCTTCAATCCTAACGAGTGTCGCTGGATCCCTCTTTGCTTACTACAGGGGGTTTGTCTCTGTTGAGGCTTTCTCACTGTTCTTGTCCATCCAGTATATAGCCATGGTCATCATAGGTGGGTTGGGCTCAATATTGGGGGCAGTGCTGGGAACGATCTTCGTAGTTCTCCTGCCTTACGCTATCGATGGGACTGTGGACATCTTTTCCATTCCATCTCGATGGACCACTTACATGTTCGCCGTTAAGCAAAGTTGCTTCGGCTTGGTAATGATTCTTTTCCTGGTGCTGGAACCCACAGGTTTGGTCGGCGTGTGGAGAAGGATGAGAGACTATTTCATCCTTTGGCCTTTCAAGTACAAGACCCTGGGAGGCTGAAACAATGTCCCGACGAGGTGATTCGGCGCTTCTCAAAATCGAGAAATTGGAAGTGGTCTACCACAACGTTTCTACCGCAGTCCAAGGAGTTTCCTTGGAGGTGATGGAAAACGAAATTGTGGCCCTGCTAGGCACAAATGGCGCCGGAAAGACCACCACACTCAGGGCTATATCTGGATTTCTCGGGATTGACGACGCCAAGATTACAGATGGTTTCATAGAATTTAAAGGACACAGGATCAATGGCAAACCACCGAGTGTAACGACCAAACGAGGTATCGTCCTTGTGCCGGAGCACGACAAAGTCTTTGACAACATGACCGTTGAGGAAAATCTGGAACTCGTGATCGCTTCGAGCAACATGGATCCCAAACACAAAAACGAGATGACTGATGTCATATACACCTATTTCCCTGTATTGATAAAGTTGAGAAAGCGTTTGGCCGGTTACTTGAGTGGCGGCGAACGTCAGATGTTGACCTTATCGGCGGCCCTTCTGTGCCGACCTGGCTTGTTGTTGGTCGACGAACTATCTCTAGGCCTGGCTCCGATTGTCGTAAGAGACTTGATGAACGTCATAAAAGGTATTAGGGACAATCAGGGTGTGGCCATCTTGCTGGTTGAACAAAATGCCGTAGCTGCCCTTGAAGTTGCAGACTACGGCTATGTCATAGAAAGCGGCAGAATAGTTTATTCAGGAGACTCCGAAAAATTGAAAAGCCACGATGACATTCAGGAATTTTATCTTGGCTCGGGCGACAGCGAATCACGTAAGAGCTATCGAAACGTAAAACAATATAGACGCACTAGAAGGTGGTATGGTTGATATAGCGGCACATTTCAGGCTGGTAGACGTCAGTCTCTCCATTGGTCACCTGAGCATCCTGCATGGCGTGTCTTTTGACGTTCCCGAGGGATGCCTCGTAGCTCTAATAGGACCTAATGGGGCGGGAAAAACAAGTGTCCTGAACTGCATAAGCGGCATATACCATCCGTCTAAAGGCCAAATCATTTTCAACAGTTTTGATCTTGCGGGAGCCAAGCCCCATGAGGTGGCTCAGCATGGTATTGCTCGGAGTTTTCAACACGGCGAGCTTTTTAGTCACTTGACGGTCCTGGACAATTTGCTGGCGGGTAGGCACACGAAGATGAAACGTGGCGTTATTTCCAACGGCTTTTTCTGGCGGAAAACAATCAGAGAAGAGATCTGGCAACGTAAAGCGGTTGAGGACATAATCGACTTTCTCGAGCTTGAGAAATATCGGAAAAGTATGGCAGGCAGCCTTCCTTACGGCCTTCAGAAGATCGTAGGCCTGGGACGCGCCCTTGCTATGGAACCGCATATTCTACTTCTGGATGAGCCCTCGGCAGGCATGACTCGACAGGAGAAAGAGGATCTGGCTCGATTCATATTGAGGATCAAATTTGAACTCGGGATCACCATCATTTGGGTGGAACACGACATGCAGCTGGTTGGCGACTTGGCTGATCGGATTGTGGTGCTGAATTTCGGAACAAAAATTGCCGAGGGTGATCCTGACACTGTATTGAATGATCCTCAAGTCATCAAGGCATACTTGGGCGATTGAGCACGCCGGGATATGATTGGAACAACAAAATTTCACTGGAGAGTAAGAGATAGACATGACGGAGATGACATCTAAAGAACGCGTTCTGGCCACCTTACGTGGAGACATACCTGATCGTGTGCCCACAATGACCTTTGGTATTGACCCAATATTGGTCAAAGAAATCGGGAACGGTAGTCTGGGTAGAACCTTTGACCTCTTGGGCCTCGACGTATATCCCCTATACTGCCAAAACTGGTGTCAAGGTGTGCCCCTCAATGCCGGACTT
>JAUPKT010000117.1 GCA_030837305.1 Thermodesulfobacteriota bacterium | reverse complement strand
GGAGGAGGCCCAGTATTAGTTTGAGCATCGTCGTCTTGCCGCCTCCATTGGGACCCACCATACATGTAAATTCTTGCGGCATAACTTTCAGACTTACGCTTTCCAGTACGTCATGGCCGTCGTATGAAAACCAGAGATCATCTATTACAATGGCTGGTGCGTCTAGCATCTCTCATTTCCTGGGGAGATTGGGGAATCGTTCGATCAACGAGGTGGGCGCGATGTGCCGTCATGAAGGGCTTGCCCGAGTCTCTCAGTAATAACTCTCATGTTATTCAAATAATCTGGGCTCAATGCATCGATAGCTATGACTGATCCTTTGATCGCCTCTGACAAAGACTGCGCAGTCTTCTGAGAGAATTGCGGCTGCACGAAGATGATTTTCACATGATCCTTCTTGGCTGACCTGATCAAGTTGGTGAGATGCCTCGGGCTGGGCTCTTTTCCTTCTATCTCAACGGGCATCTGGTCGAGTCCATACCGTGCCGCAAAGTATCCGAAGGCCGGATGATACACGTAGAATCTCTGGCCTCGAAAAGGACTCAAAGATTCGGCAAGCTCAGCGTCCAGCTCGTCCAAGTCCTGATGAAAGCGCTCCAAGTTCTTCCGGAAATCATCGGCACGGCCTGGATCTAAATTGATGAGAGCCTGTGCTATGTTTGATGCCTGAATCTTCACCAGACTCGGATCCAGCCATATGTGGGGATCACGATGATGTTTGTCTGCGCCTCTCGCTGTGGAAGCATCATGCGAATGCGAATGGGAACCTGACCCTGATGAATGGCTGCCCTGTGTCTGCCCCTGTAGTTTCTTATTGCCTTTGTGATGAGATCCGTGCTCCCCCTCCTCGTGATCATGCAGAAGGGGAAGAAGAGCAACCCCGTTGGCTGTATCGATTATCCGCACCCTCTCGGTAGTACCTCGGAGTTTTCTCATGATTGCTTGCTCAAAGGGAAGTCCCAACGCGAAGAAAAGGTCAGCTTGCGACAGGTCGATCATCACCTTTGGTGTCAACTCAAATGTATGAGGATCTTTCCCAGGATCCACCAAAACCCTTACGTCGACATGGGGGCCGCCCACCTGTGAAACGAAAAAAGCCTGCGGAAGTATACTTACAAAGGCCCTAATCTTTTGCTGGTCGGCACCATACGCCAAGGAAATTCCTGAAAGCCCAATGACTGCAACCAACAAGGAAAAGACGCGACACACTCGCACGAACCTACTCCTTAACAATACCGCTCACGGCAATGTGCTCTGGGCCGTACTGAATCGTCTTGGACAGAATCAGTCCTGGAGTCGCTTTGAGACGTTCAGCCTATCGTAATTGCTGCAAGAGGCTCTTAATATCTTTGTTGCCCTGATTCTCCGACCTGCGAAACCACTCGTCGGCCTCGATCCCTTCTCTGAGCCCCTCAAGCTGCAAGTCATTGAGGAGTCCAAAGTCCGTAAGACTTCTATAATCAGAGACACCCGGCATGGCATTCTTGGCATTTGCGTCCCGAAACCATATGTATGAACGCACACGATCCTGGATAACTCCCCGATCAATCTGAGACAAGTCTTGGGATTGGACGGGGGCTACAAAAAGGCTTGACTGAAACACAAGCAGCAACAAGCAAACACATATTGTCTTCAAACTTTGTCTCATCAGATGTTGCATGACCGCCTCGCTCGACCAAGTGGTCTCATATCTCATCACTCGCCCGATTCAGTTCGAATCACCTTTTCTCTACGATATGATTACACCATAGGCGGAGCAAGGGCAAGTGAGACGGCCGAAAGACACCGAAAACATGTACGGTATTGCTGTCCCAAACAAATATTGCATTCTATGTGCAATCCGTACATACTGATTGAAACAATTGACGGCGGGGAATGCGATGCAGACCTGTAGTTGACTCCATGGCCTCATAAATCCCCATGAAACTACCCTCTATGTCACTCACGCTCAAAAGCTTCTTTGCGTTTTCGCTTCTTGTCAGCATCTTACAGGTCCATGCGGCCGGTTTCGCCGATTCACAGGAAGAACTTTTTATGAAACACGTCGAAGCGGGGAATCTGGGTGAGGTGGAGAAGCTCTTGGATTCCGGAGTTAACGTTAATTTTAAACGGTCGGGTGACGGAGGAACAGCCCTCATCATTGCTTCAGGAAGAAGCCATCTGGATGTGGCTAATCTCCTCGTTTCCAGGGGGGCTAACGTGAATCTATCGAATCAGAACGGATGGACACCATTGATGGCGGCAGTATCCCGTGGGAGCTATCGCATCGCCACTTTCCTCTTGGAAAAAGGGGCTGATCCCAACTCCAAGCACATTTATGGCTGGACAGCTCTCAAGTTGGCATCTCAGAAAGGAAAAGACGATATTGTCGGAGTACTCAAGAAATTCGGAGCTCAAAAGTAAATAATGGGAAATGAGGGATCTAATACAGACGAGACCAAGTGCCGGTTGGAGGCAATCTCTGATGAACACCCGGCTTGGACTGCCGCAATGGAAGCTTGGTGGGAAAACGGCGGCGCTTTGCTGTGGAATCAATACGGCGGAATGGGATTACAGGTGTTGATACTAGAACCGGAAGAAGCAACCAAGTTTCTCCGCGCTGCTGCCCACATAGAAGGGTGGGGAAATCACATCGAAGACGTTGTGTCCTGGAGGGAGTCACCGGCAAGACCGGTTGTGGTGACCGCATTGAATTCCGACGATCTAGAGCAAGAACCGGATTCTAAAGCAAGAACAACGCAAACCCAATCAGCAGCTTCAATCCAGTGTTGCAGACAGTGTGGCAGGGAAATTAACCCCGCCCTCAGGGATGTCTGGAGCGGGGATCCCATCCACGTGTCACCGCGTGTTCTGAATCATTTGATCAATAGTCTCAACGAGGCGATTGATTTCGCCACGGCAGTGGGTCCCAACAATTTCAGAACCTGGCAGGCGACCCTTGAACAGGCTGCCAATATGTTGATCAAGAAAGGATAGTTT
>JAUPKT010000021.1 GCA_030837305.1 Thermodesulfobacteriota bacterium | reverse complement strand
GTGTAGGAATGGCTCGGTACATGGCCCAGAAAGTAGCCGGAATGGACATCCCGGAAGAGATGATTCAACGAATAGCAGGAGTGCCAAAGGATAAGCAGGCTGAGGAGGGCATCAAGATCGTCGTAGAAACCATGGAGCGGCTCAAGGCTGTGCCCGGCGTTGCCGGTGTCCACGTCATGGCAATCGAATGGGAGCATAAGGTTCCGGAAATTCTGGAGGCTGCGGGGCTGAGTGAAAGGCCCGTGGTGTCTTAAATCAGTCCGTGGGCCGAAGGTTTACCTTGTAGCGCTTTGTGAGTAGGGAGAGATCTCAGGCCTGATACCGACGCTTGCTTACTCCGGGTCGATGTGGCAAGCATCACCTCTACCCTCCTCTATTTTGACTTCGGTGAAAGAAATGCCCAAGAAATATCAGATACACGTAGACCCCACTCCAAACCGATTCCCTAAAATAGGGCGTTCGGGAATAGTCGACTGGGGCGAAGGATGTCTCAAGTGCGCTGAGTGCGTAAAAACCAAGTGCATCTACCAAGTCTACCAGAAGAGGACTTTTTCCACGGACATACTTGGAGATACCGCAGATGAGTTGTGTAAGAGCTGTTTCAGGTGTGTCCAAGGCTGTCCCAAGAGACTCATACACAAGACCATAAATCCGGAATGGGAAGCCCTTGGGGATGACGTCTATACACCGGAAGTCATCTCAGTAAACTGGGAGCAGGCGGAAACCGGGAAAATTCCCGTATCAGGGGCTGGGTATGGGGGGTTTTTTTCCGGTCCCGGGTTCGACGCAATGTGGACAGATATGAGCGAGATTGTTAGGCCCACGCGTGATGGCATTCACGGCAGAGAATACATTTCCACCGTGGTGGAATTGGGTCGGCGTAATCCCTATTTAGCAATTGATCAACAGGGCAAATTGCACTCGGAAATCTTGCCTTCCATTCGGCTGCCCATGCCGGTCTTGTTCGATCTGTTGCCGTTTGGGGACCTGTCTTTCCGCGTGTGGGAGGCCATTGCGTCCGCTGCGTCCATTTTGGGAACTCTCGCAATTCTGCCTTTGCCGGAGGCGCTCAGACTTAAGCAGCACCGACCCCATGTAGCCACTTTTTTGGAGAAACGTGACGCTATTGATGTGTCGCTTAAAGATTTCCCCATGGTCGAGATGGATCAACATGAAGCATTCCTGGAGAGACTTCGGGTGATCAAACGAGAATTACCTGGTGTCTTGGTATCAGTACGCATGTCTGCCACAATGAGGCCGGGGAGAGTCGAAGAAATCGTTGAATATCACCGTTCCGGCGTAGACGTGATCCATTTTGTTGCCGATGAGAGGGGCTATGAACCCGGCTCTGTAAACGGCCGTCACATTACGGCCGTGATGCGGGAGGTTCATGCAGACCTTCTGAGGAACGGGCTAAGAGACGAGATCACGTTGTTGATGTCTGGGGGAGTTGCCATGGCTGAGCATGTTATCAAATCCATGCTCTGTGGAGCGAATCTCGTGGGTGTCGATGTTCCCATGTTGTTGGCCATGGAGTGCCGCGTGTGTCGGAATTGCAGGGAGGATAGAGAGTGCCCAGTGGAGATCTCTCAAATCGATACCACGTGGGGAGCCAAGCGAATCGTCAACCTGATTGGGGCTTGGCACAACCAATTTCTGGAAATGATGGGGGCCATGGGCATCCGAGAAGCGAGAAGATTGACAGGTGAACAAGGCCGGGTCATGTTTTTGGAAGACCTCGAAAAGGACACTTTTGCGAGACTCTTCTCCCGCGGTTAGTTGTCTCATTTCTCCCCCTATCTCAACAAGTCAGCAGCGAGCGGGGATTTGCTTATACGAGGCATCATTGTGGAGCAAACGAGAACGTTCGCCGAATACTCAAAGTCGAGTCAGCGCAGCATTCCCGAGAGGTTATTTGATCTATGCATTACGCAAACGAATGGATGAAGGTGCCCAAACGGGAGGTGGTGGAGACGCCTTCACGTTTCGGGAGGGCAATCGGAAAATATTCAGTGCTGGTTTCAGATGCATGCAACGATTGTCTGAGGTGTGTTCCCGTATGCCCCCAAAAAGTCTTCCTTGCAGAGGGCAACAGACTGATTCCTCCAAGGGACCACTTGTGTTTGGGTATTCAGTGTTCCACGAGGCGCGATCGTTGTGTAGAAAATTGCCCGGTTTCCGCCATCAAGGTCGGTTACAACCCCAGTGCCGAGACCCTTGGAGATAGACGCTGGACTGCAGAGCTTCTCATGAGTACATGGCACATGGCGGAAACAGGTCGTCTCCCCGATAACGACCTTGAATATCGCGTCGGCGACTCGGGAGGAGGATTCGACAAATTAAGGTTTGCGTTCAAGCGCCCGGGCCCTTTCAGCGACAGCGAACGGGAAGGAATTGATACTTCCATAGCTCTCAATAAACGAAGAGATTCCCGAGTCAAGATAGACATCCCAATACCTGTTTATGGCGGCGGGATGTCGTTTGGTTCCGTCAGTCAGGTCACCATGCTGAGTCGGATAAGGGCCTTTGCAGCCTGGGGTTCATTCACCTGCACAGGAGAAGGGGGATACCCCGAAGCGCTGTACCCATTTGATGACAACATCATAACGCAAGTAGCCACCGGGCTTTTCGGTGTCAAAGAAGAGACCATCCAGCGAGTAAAAATCGTTGAGTTCAAGTATGCTCAAGGAGCCAAGCCAGGATTAGGAGGGCACCTTCTGGGACCAAAGGTGACTGAGGCTGTTGCCAGAATTCGGGAAACAGTTCCGGGATCGTCTCTTTTTAGCCCATTTCCCTTTCATTCCGTCTATTCAGTTGAAGATCACAAGAAGCATCTGGATTGGATAAAGGCTATCAACCCCCGATGCCTTGTGTCGGTAAAGGTTTCGACGCCGAGCGACGTGGATATGGTTGCTGTGGGCTCATATTACGCCGGTG
>JAUPKT010000116.1 GCA_030837305.1 Thermodesulfobacteriota bacterium | reverse complement strand
TGGAAACAGCGATCTCCTGGGGTGTTTCACCTCCAATGTTAAGGCCTATGGGAGCGTGAACGCGTTCCAAATCCTGCTTTGTAAAACCCTCTTTGAGCAAGGCATCATAAATGAGACTCGTCTTCCGGCGAGATCCTATCATTCCTATGTACCCCGCTGAAGTCTTCAACGCCTGTGCAAGGACCGTTTTGTCATGAGCATGACCGCGCGTGACGATCACAATAAACGAATCCTCATCAACTTCGAACTCGCTCAAGGCTGCGTCGAATGAATGGACCACGTGCAAGCGCTGGGCTGAAGGAATCTTGTCCGGATTGGCATATTCCGCCCGGTCGTCGATGACCACAACCCCAAAATCTACGTAAGACGCAAGATGCGCTACACAAGCACCTACATGTCCTGCTCCGAAAATGTATGCCGTGCCCTGGGATCGTATCCATTCCACATACACGACGTGATCAAGCCCAGGCAGTTCCAGGAGGCGACTTGACCCCATAAGCCGCACAGGAGGCGCGGCATTTACTGCCAATGTATCTCCTTGAAATCCCCCTACGCTTCCGCCGTTGGACCTCACCAACAACCGAGGTATCGGGAGGCCGGACCTGCCTCCCACGGGGATATCTATCCGAGAGAAAAGCAGCCCTGATGAGCACGTCGCAACGAGTTCCCAGATGCCCCGAAAAACGGACTCCTGGTCACTGTCCGCGGCCGACACATGCTCGATGAAAACATCGACATCTCCGCCGCACAGCATTTCGGAATACGACGACGAGTCTTGGCCTTTAAACCCAAAAGCAAGCCGCATTGAATTGCCCGAGGACAGTACTTCTGAAGCGTACCGGCACACTTGTGCTTCGAAAAGTCCACCCCCTATGGTTCCGACGGTGTAACCCGCCTGACTCACAAGCAGACGAGTTCCCGGATGCCGCGGCGAGGATCCGTCCACAGCCAATATCGTCGCAAGAGCGAAGTTCTCGCCGCGTTCAAAATGTTGTATCGCGGCTTTCCATATCCCCAACATAAACTCTTTCACCTCGCTGACATGGGCAAAGTATAATTCAGCGGCCGTTCCGAACGGCGTAATTCAAGACTATCAGAGTGACAGTACGGTCACGGCTGTCTGATGTCAAGGGTTGACATACCCGTTGGTGTGAACAGGGCAGGCACCGTGAACGAGGATCATTGGAGGGGTCCACAGTGATGCTGAATTTGTTGGCTCATCTTAATATCAGGATAAAGTAGGTCGCTAATTCTCAATCGGAGTTACACTCGTCAAGCACGTCAAGCCGGCTTCAACTCTTGGCCGGTTCTGTCTGTATTATACCCCCCGAGGGCACGAACACGTTGCTTGAATTGTTCGCTTCCCATCACTTCCAACAGCCGCAAGATCTTGTCGTCATCCACGAATTCTTCGGGTATCACCAGGTCGTATTGCTCTGTGGCCACTGGGATGAAATCCAGCCCTAAAGCCTCTGCAGCAGCAAGAATTCCCATGCCGACGTCGGCAACCCCGGAAAGCACCGCTACGGCCACGGAGGTGTGTGTATATTCCTCCAGTTCGTATCCACGAATAGAGTCGGGGTCCAAACCATGTCGTTGCAAATAATAATCGAGCAAAACCCTCGTCCCCGCGCCTGCCTGGCGGTTGATAAAACACACGTCGTCTCGTACCAAATCGGAAAAGTCCTTGATCCCCTTAGGGTTATTTTTCGGAACAATAAAGCCCTGCTCCCTCATCACTCCATGAAAGACACGCACTTTCACATCTGGAATGTACTTCTTGACGAAGGACCAGTTATAAATACCGGTTTCAGCATCCAGCAGATGCGAGGTTGCCACGTGGGCATTCCGATTTTTCAAAGCCAGCAGTCCTCCAAGACTCCCAACGTGGCTTGAGGAAACGAAAAGACCGTATGGTCGCATCTCGTCATCAAGTATGTCCAATAAGAGATCGTGGCTCCCGATTACGACGATAGTTTTGTCAATGCTTTGTGGTTCCTTCAAGAGTTCAACCTGGACCTTTGCGCCCTGTTCAATACCCTCCGACCTCATTGGAATTCTTATGATACCGTCCGCTCTGGTCAGCGTTGTTATGGAACCAGCTCCACGAGGCAGCGGGGCTGCGAGGATTCGGTCTCCAATCCTTCCCAGCTTTACCCTGAAAAACTCCTCTCGTCCCAGCTTCGAAGGAATCTTGCGGGTCATGACGGCAGTAATTGAGGGCCGAGCCCACATAGGCAATCCCTGCATGATCCTCAGTAACGGCACTCCGAATACTTCGAAGGACAAGGCAGAGGAAACGGGGTATCCAGGGTTGCCTATGACCGGCTTCCCCTCTACGATGCCAAGAATTGTGGGCTTGCCCGGCATCATGGCGACACCATGAACCAATATCTCTCCCAACTCACGAATGGCTGCAGCAGTGTAATCCTCGCTCCCGGCTGAAGACCCGGCATTGATGACCACCACGTGCGCTTCGGATCGTACTCCCTCCAAAACGGCATCCTTGATCAGATCGAATTCATCACGCACGATCGGCCTTCTCACCGGCCTGCCGCCGTGCTTTTCCACAAGACCAGCCAAGATAACCGTATTGAACTCAATCATCTTGTATTCATCTCGCTCCAGCGACTGCGCATCCGCGGCGTCCACAAGTTCGGAACCGGTTGGTACGAGACAAACCACCGGCCTCACGACTACCTCAACGTCCACCATTCCCGCGGAGAGCAAAGCGCCTAAATCATATGCCGTTATCTCGTGTCTCGCAGGCATGATCATCTCGGAGGCCACAAAGTCTTCCCCGACTCGCCGAACGTTCTCCCAAGGCACAAGGGCATCCTCGATCTCAAACTCTGCTTCGTTCAGGAAGTGAACATGCTCGATCATGATCACCGCATCAGCATCGCCGGGAACCGGTTGCCCCGTGTTGACGGGCCAGGCGCTGAGAGCAACGGTTAATTTCACCGGCCGCCCAGGTCCTGCTCCATAACTTTCGTGAGCTCGAATCGCAAACCCGTCCATGGCTGCCGTATGAAAAGCCGGTGATGACAAGCGAGCGTGAACCGGAGCCGCTGTGATACGACTCCTTGCGTTCAGCACAGGGATCCTCTCAGACCCTGGATAGCTGCTCGTGGGGATACGGTCGAGAAAGAGGCTCAGGGCCTCCTCCGGAGTTTTCATGTCCAAGTAGATGTTTCTCCTCACTACCATCCTCCGTTACATCTGAGAAAAGATGAACCGTAACCACGTCACCTTTGTAAAGTCCCTCACACCCCTCTTCGATTACAAAAAATCCGTGAGCCTTCACCATCGCAGAGATCATTCCGGATTTTGCAGAGATTGGTGTTGCAAATCGACTGTTGTCCCGATCTCTGCGCAGCCTTACCCTCACAAAGTCACGTCGACCCTCTTTTGATGAAATGTTTCGACTAAGAACCGCTTGGACAGTAGGCCGCAAGAAGGGCCTCCAAATCCGCTCGCAGGAGAGACGACGGATGAGAGGAACAACAAAATTATCAAAACAAATCATGGCACTAGCAGGGTGACCGGGAAGGCCTAACACGGGTCTATCCCCGAT
>JAUPKT010000020.1 GCA_030837305.1 Thermodesulfobacteriota bacterium | reverse complement strand
GGCTCGCTGAGCAAACATTCATGGAAATGCCCAATCAGGAGACACAAGGCACTAACAATTCCAGCTCAAGATCGTCTCATGGACCTTCTTGCGGTCCACCTGTTGGAACGGGTTCCATTGCAGATCCTCTTGGAGGACTCCTGTCATTGGGTAAACGACTCGGTATGTTTCCCCATTAGCTGCCACTGGGAGAAGTCTCCATCAGTCCATGACAGCCACAGGATTTATGCGGGGAATTCCCGTGTTAGGATTTACGAGAACTTCTGCATGTATACCAAAACACAACGCTATGTTCTCCGACGTAACAACGTCTGCGGCCAGGCCTCGAGATACGATGGTACCGTTATGCATGAGGTACACTTGCCGGCAGCATTGACAGACAAAATTGATGTCGTGAGAAACGAGGAAGACTGCAATACCCTGTGTGTTAACCTCCCCAAGTAATCTCATCAAAGTCAGTTGCGAGTACAAATCCAAATGGTTCGTTGGTTCGTCCAAGAAGATGACCTTGGGCTCCTGGGCGATCCCTCTTGCTATTCTGACCCTCTGCCTCTCCCCTCCCGACAAAGTCTCCAGTCTTCGAGATGCCAGATGGTCGATTTGTGTGCGAACAAGGGCCTTCTCTACCACGACGCGGTCCGAATAATTATCAAAATGAAGTCCCCCGTGATGGGGAGACCGGCCAAACATGACCTCTTCCCAGACGGTGAACCCGAAATCCAAAGCCTCTTCCTGAGACACCACAGCCAGCTTTCTGGCAATCTCTCTCTTTGAAAGTCTTTCGATGGGTGTGCCATGGAGAAGAATCATGCCCTCATCTGGTCTCAGGATACCGGTCAATACCTTTATCAGGGTTGATTTCCCGACGCCGTTGGGTCCAATGACCCCTATAAAATCTCCCTGGTGTACAATCACCTCCACGTTATGGAGTGTGGGAGACTTCTCATAGCTGAATCGGACGTTCTCACAACTAATTAGTATATCGGACATGTGCAATGCACTATCTTCGCACGAGAAGGTAGAGGAAAAAAGGAGCCCCTACCAGTGCGGTTATAACTCCCACAGGCAGTTCTGTCGGATAGGCAACAATTCTGGCAATGCAGTCTGAGGCGGCTAAAAATGCTGCACCGCCCAATAAAGATGCGGGTAAAAGCAATCTGGTGTCGGGCCCTACAATTAATCGGAGTATGTGGGGCACCACAAGTCCGACAAATCCGACTGTCCCGGAAACGCTCACTACTGTTCCCGTGATCAAAGCGGCAACTATGATGAAAAGAGATCGCAACCGAGACACGTGGATGCCTAGATGAGCTGCCGATTCGTCCCCCACCATGAGTAGATTGAGGCGATTGGCATTGAAAAAGATTACGCACCAACCCAAGAACGTGGCCGAACCCGCTACAACAATCTTCGAATAGTCGGCGAGGCTAAAATCTCCCATTAACCAAAAAAGAATCCTCTGCATCTCATCCGAGCCTGTCAAAGATATGATCAGGAGCATTAAGGCGTTCATCAAAGCTCCGACGATGACGCCGGCCAGGATGACCGTATTGACATATCCGCTCCGACGCCTGATGGAAGCCAGCCCGTATACAATCCCCACCGCTGAAAGGCTGCCCATGAATGCCATGCCTGAAATGCCTATGATCCTACCCTGCCCGAATATGGCTATGCAGGCTACTGCTCCAAGAGATCCTCCACCGGCTATGCCGATGAGATACGGATCAGCCAACGGATTGCGCAGAACTGCCTGAAACACCACACCGGCCGATGCGAGACCGGCTCCAGCCACCGCAGCCAAGACGGTCCTGGGCAGCCTGTATTCCATGAGAATCGTCCACACCCTTTGTACCTCTGAGTCATTCGGCGACCCGTAAAAGATCAAAGTCATGTCGAATCCCGTGGTCCCCAATCCGATGGATGCGACCATTACGATGAATAATAGAACGGCTAATAAAGTGGATGAGAGGATTGTCTTGGACAGTACGGACAACGCCATATTCTTAATTCACTGTCTTGCGTGAAGACCGAGAGACACCGAGAAGAAGACTGAGCAAGGTGGTGGAGTCCATCGTTGGTAACAAAACTTTGAGGCACGTTCCTTTACCTGAGCGTATCATGAAGAACCGCAACTGAAACCAACATTGATTCCTGGATCCAGCATCATTTGCTTCCCAAAAGGTTCATTAGTACCCTGAATCAGCCTGTTTCTGCATCGACGCAGAGATTGCGGAGCCGGGATGGAGAACATCAGCTATCATCTCCAGTGCCTCGGCAGCACGAGGCGATGGTCTTGAAACCAGATCAGCATCAACTGACCGAACCTTCCCATCCTTCACGGCTCTCAAGGTTGAGTATCTCTTCAGATAATCTAAACATTCCTGCTTCTTGCACTCCTTGTCGAGCACGAGGATGTACTCGGGGTCTCGTCGCAGAACCTCCTCGAAACTGAATCTTGTATACGGTGTTGCTGAACTTTCGGCTATGTTCACCCCTCCGGCTTCACGCAAGATCGATCCCAAGAAGCTGTTTCCACCTGCAACAACAAGGGGCTTGACTCCAACGGCAAACAGTGCAGAGGGTTTCTGCAAGGCTCGTAAGTGCTCCTGCAAGATGACCCTTCGCTGCTGGATGTCGCGAGCAACCGTCTCGGCCTCCTGTGGACGACCAAGAAGGACCCCGAGACGAACAACAAGATTACAGACGTCTTCCAACGACTTGCAGTCTTCCACGAAAACAGGAATTCCTACTCCAGAAAGTCGGGTCACGATTTCTTCACGCAGTCCGGGCTTGGTGGCTAATACGAGATCCGGCCGTAGCGCCATGATCCTCTCCAAGTCCGGATTGAGATAGGCCCCCACTTCCGGCACCTTTTCGACTTCTGCGGGTCTGTTGCAGCGGGCAGTTCTTCCGAACAGGAGATCCTGGGCCCCAAGTCCATAAACAGTCTCAGTGAGATTCGGCGCAAGGGAAATGATGCGTTGGGGAGCTTTCAGGAGGCATATCTTTGTACCTGTGTCGTCAGTAACGCATTCGGGAGGCGAGCAATAACCGTACTCCGCAACCCCCATAGCGATTACCGTGAGAATCACCCGGGAGACGAAAATCGTCGAGAGGTGGCCGCCGAGATTAAGATCTCTTCTTAAAGATGATAGGAACTTCATAGCTCAAGCTCTCGCACATGGCCTCATCGGGAATAGAGGGAAACTTTTGAGACGCCCTCCTGATGATCGTCATGGCTGCGTTGTCCAGTATCTCATATCCAGAAGGCTTGCAGATATTCACGCTCAAAAGGGCGCCGTTCTTGTTCACTGTAAACGATACCACGGTTTCTCCATAAACTTTCTCAATCAGAGCCTTCTTCGGATAGTATGCCGCATCACTGATGGCTGAAATGATCTTGTTGCGATATTCATTTCCCGCTGCTGCGGCCGTACTGTTGGTCCTCCTTTCCGGGCTTGAAGATGAAGGAAGACTGTACGCGGAGTCATACGTTACTGGGCTGTCTGTCACCAGAGAGTCTTTGAGCGCGGCAGTCGTAGAAGCTAATCGGACATCCGATCTTTCGAATTCTCTTGGAGGAAGGTGCTCCTCGGTCTTCTCAACTGATTCCCGTCTTTCTTGTTTCTCAGATTCACTATCCCGGTCGCCTGCCGGTATCTCTTTTAGGCCAAGGGGCGATTGCTCCAGAAGATCCCGGTTCTGAGGATCTTGCACCTGCTGAGATTTGTTTTCAAGAATGGGCGATCGCTTGGCTACGGCAGGCAACGAAGCCTGAGAATCTTTGGATCCGGGGCTCTCTTCAACCGGCGTTACATCAAACGGCTCGACCAATCGTACTGCGACTCCGCTGGTAGTGTGTGTTTCATCCCCACCGGTACCTTGGGCAGGTAGGAGCGTCAGGATACAGAGGAGCAGAAGATGGATCAGACCAGAGAAAACGGTCAAAGGCCTTGCGTCGCCCCTCCATATTTGGACCAAAAAATGCCCTGACATCGACCGTTCATCTCGGCCATAAACGGGAAGATCTTTTTCTAGAAATTGATCAGCCTTCTCCCAGGAAAGGTTTTCATCCGTTACTCCATGCCAGTCGGCAACACCTGCAACCCGTGAACGCGAACCCTCCATGTGGACATCACAAACTGCTCCAACAGGGAGTGGTGCCGAAAAGGCCAAGGCCTCAAACTGATCCTGCACAATCCTTTCTG
>JAUPKT010000115.1 GCA_030837305.1 Thermodesulfobacteriota bacterium | reverse complement strand
GAGCTTTTCAGTTTCCGTCATACTTCCTCCTGGTGAATCGATTGACCGCTTCCTTTGAATTTAAGATATCCCGACCTCGTCAATCTATGGGTATTCCGTCGACCTCAAGAAATGCTGTCTCTAGTTACGAGAACAGTTGCTGAATATCTCTGATGCTTTCGAAGACATAGTGTGGTCTGAAATCGTACTGGGACAGGTCCTGGAGCGATGTCGCTCCCGTGAGTACGAGCGCGGAGTACATGCCGACTTTCCGAGCGAATAATATGTCAGTGTCCATCCTGTCCCCTACGACAAGGCATTCTTCCGGGGACATATTGAGCCGGTCTAATGCAAGGAGAGCCATGTCCCGTTCAGGCTTGCCGAACACTTTGTCGGGGGCTCGTCCGATAGCTGTTGTGACCGAGGCAACAATGCTTCCGGCTCCAGGCACAAATCCTCCTTCCAGTGGATAGGTGGGATCAAGATTGGTGGCCCAGAAGAGAGCGCCGTTGCTTAGTGCCTGATATGCGGTCTTAAGTTTCCCATAATGAAAGTTAGCGTCCATAGCCACAAGGACTATTTCGACTCCCTCATCATTATGGACGGTCACTTCCGCTCCAACGTTCCTCAGTCCTTCGACCAATGGAGGCTCTCCTATGACAAAAATCCGTGATCCTTTGCGATTTTTTTCCATCTCATTAAGAAGGGCCGATGCAGAATTGATCACTTGATCATTCGAGACATTTAGACCTAACCGATTCAACTTGGCCGCCAGGTCTTCCGCCAAACGCCGAGCGCTGTTGGAAATGAGGATCCATTCTATGCCTCTTCCCTTTAGAGTTTCATACGTTTCCAGGGCACCTTCTATGAGGAGGCTTCCTCTATTGATCGTGCCGTCCAGGTCTGCAAGAATCGCCTTAATTAACTTCTTTGCCATGATTGTTCTCAAAAACGTGTAATGATCAAGTCGGGTTAGTGTCGTGTTGCCTCGTCAGTCGGTCCGTAAGAGTTCGCGTGCGCTCATGCGATTTCGCGCTGCCACTATGTTTATTTGGGCGATTGCGTAATCCTCTTTAACCGAGAGGGCTTTAAGGAAATCTTGTAATGCATCTTCGTGTTTACCGATCTTGAAAGAGAAAAATCCCCTATTGTTCAAGAAAACGTGGTTGTTGGGATCAAGCGCAACGGATCGTTCAAAGTCCTGAGCGGCCTGTGCAAATTGTCCGAGCCTGAAATGCACCAGTCCGCGCATATTGAGGGCTTTGGGATGGTCGGGTTTTTTCCGTAAAATAGAGTTTAGGTCCCCAAGCGCACTGTTTAGATCAGAAGTGTAAAAGGAACACAATGCTCGTTGGAATAGCGGTCGCGGGTCGCCGGGTGACATTTCTATGGCCCGGCTGAAATCAGCGGAAGCCGCCTCGTAAAGTCTTCGGGCTGAATAAGACAAACCTCTCATCAAGAAAATCTCTCCGTCCGCCGGATCAAGCTTGGCGGCCTCAAAAAGGTCTGAGGCAGCTCTGGCAGGTTCCGAAAGCTCAAGAAAAACAGCGGCCCTCTGCTTGTATGCTTCCACTAGTTTTGGATCCAGCTCCAGTGCACGATTCAGATGCTCCAATGCCCCATCATGGTCTTGCCTCAACGACCTTATCTCGGCCAAACAAACCAAAGAACTCGCGTTGGCCTCATCAACTGTCACAGCTTTCATGAGCAACTCTTCCGCTTTTCCGACACGTTTCATAAGCATGAAAGCTCTTGCACGATATACCAGCCACTCGGAGGCCCCATCATCAGAGATCTTGTTTCGGTCAAGCAGTTCTATCACTCTCTCTGGTTGATTCGTCTTGAGATGAATCTCAATCTTCTCTTTCGTAATGGTTTCATCATGAGGCGCAATCTCGTCGGCCAAACTGTAATCTTCCAGTGCCATGGCATAATTCTTAAGCTTGGTCTGGATTTGGGCCCTGAGCAGCAAAGCGTTTTTATTTCTCGGGCTGATCTTTAACCACTGCGAGACATCTTCCAATGCGGACAAAGAATTGCCCATTCTAAGGCGAACTCGAGCACGAGCCTCCATTGCAGCCACTGACTGGGGTTCATAGTACAGCGCCCTCGCGTATTCGTCCTCCGCTTTTGTCAGAAAACCCTCTTTTTCGAAAATCATTCCCTTGAGGACATAGCCCCGCACACTGTTGGGGCGCGATAGCAAATGAAGCTCCAAAATGCGAGACGCTTCATCAATCTGATCTATTGTCAGCAAACACTCAGCCTTTTCAATTAATGCGGGGAATGTGCCTCGGTAGTGCGCGAAAGCCGAGTCAAAATCCTGAATGGCCTTAAAACAATCTCCCAAATGTTTGTACGCCATGGCACGCTCAAAAAACAGAGCAGATAGCATCTTGCCTTTGAGGGATTGGTCTTTGAGCGCCTCATCAATGAGGGCAATGCGTTTTGAGAGATCTCTTTCGGATTTCGCTTGTGCAAGTATTCTCCCGGCCGATGAATCACCGATACCATCATCAACTATGATCAAAGAGACGATTCCCAGGCCCATCAGAAACCACAGGATCATTGCGACAGGCACCCGGCAGTCTCCTGTATGCCTGGAGCGGTC
>JAUPKT010000114.1 GCA_030837305.1 Thermodesulfobacteriota bacterium | reverse complement strand
GTCTCATCGCTCGGGGACAACCCCTTCGGTTGTGAAGAGTCCGTTTGCTTGTCGTCGGAAGCCTGAGCAGACATTCTTCTCGTTGAGGGTTTTCTTCTCCCGCGACGTCTGGCCGTTCCTGCCGCCTTGGACTTCGGCGAAGCGTCCGCAACAGGCTGCAGTGTTTCCTTGGAAGCGTCAACCACCAACTGAAGATCCTCGGACGGCGCCTCAATCTCACTCAAGGGTACGTGCTCCAATGCCAATGGTTGTACGGTATCGTCCTTTATGCTCTCCACGAGAATCTCTTTGTCGGGCAACGCCTGCCGTACCAGGATGGAAACACGAGTGCCGTATGCCTTCTCGAGTTCAAAAAGCTGAGATCGCATATTGTTCAAGAGATACTCAGCAACCCTGGAGGGTACCGTAACCCTCACTTCCGTCATATCTCCCTTGACGAGCAGTGATTTGACACGACGGAACACCGAGAGGGCAGATGTTTCAGGAGACCGAATTTTACCGCGGCCATCGCACAACGGGCATTCGAGGTATTCGCCCGTGCCTAAAGAGGACTTGATGCGCTGACGAGAGAGTTCCAGCAACCCCAAGGCAGATATCCGTAATACCTTGGTCTTGGCTCTGTCCCGCTTGAGTTCGGCTCTAATGGCCTTCTCCACATCTTGTTTGTGATTCTTGTGGGACATATCGATGAAATCGATCACGATGATGCCTCCCAGGTCTCTCAGACGAAGCTGTCGAGCTACTTCCGGGGCGGCTTCCATGTTGACCTGGAAAGCGGTATCTTCCACGCCCTTTTCCCTTGTTGAACTTCCGGAGTTCACATCCACAGTGACCAGGGCCTCCGTGGGTTCAATGAGGATATAACCACCTGACTTGAGCCTTATTTTCCGGCGATAGACCTGTTCTATCTGCTCCTCCAACTGATACTTATTGAACAGAGGTCTCTTTTCTTGGCTCAATTTCACCAAAGGCTCAAATTTCGGCATTACTTGATGGAAGAATTCTCTGGCCTTGTTGTACACCTCTTTGTCGTCAACAAGGATCTCATTGATATCTGACGAAAAATGCTCTCTTATGGCCCTGATCACCACGTCGTGTTCTTTGTGCAACAGACATGGTGCAGGAGCCTCGGCGACTCTCGTTTCGATGGATTTCCACAGCTTGAGTAAATAATCGAGGTCCCGAGACAGCTCTGTCCTCGTCCGCCCCATTCCGGCCGTTCGAATGATGAACCCCATGTTCTCGGGCGGTTTGAGCTGCTTCAGGATCTCTTTAAGGTCCTTTCTCTCTTTCTCATCTTCGATTTTTCTTGATACTCCATAAAGATCCGTCCCCGGCATCAATACCAAATATCTGCCGGCCAAAGATATGTTGGTGGTCAGGCTCGCCCCCTTGGACTGACGCTCCTCCTTGTTCACCTGAACCATCACATGAGCGTCCTTCTTAAAAACCTCCTGAATTCTTGGTCTCCGACGTCCCGATTCAAAGGACTCCGGAAAGTACGAAGGATGGACATCATTGATGGAAAGGAAACCATTACGCTTCGCCCCATAGTCCACGAAAACAGCCTGAAGTGAAGGCTCCACCCTGGAAACAATTCCTTTGTATATGTTTCCGAGGGTTGCTTCATGGGTCTTCACTTGAATATCAAGCTCTTCGAGTAATCCATCGGCAACCACCGCAACGCGGGATTCCTCGGGGTTTGAGGCATTAATGAGCATTTTCTTGATCATACGTTATCTTCCTATTAAATGTTCTTTCTAACCACCGGCAATCGGTTCCAATTCTTCCCTGAAGAAGGGACCGTATCCGTGGGCAGTACAGCAGGCCTAATCCTCTCAGATGCGATTCCGATTCTCACTCTCCGCCAGACACAGACCCGAGGTTGCTCTACTTCACGCACAGCCTCACCCTGCTATAAGCGTTCTGATTGCTTTCCACAATTCATTTTTTCCTTCACCGGTATGGGCAGAGAACATGATGAGAGGTGCGCTATCTCCCAAGATCTCAAGCACCATCCTTTTCTGAAGTGATATTTTCGACTTCGTCAGCTTGTCGACCTTTGTGCAGGCAACGAGGAACCTTATGGAGCGATGGCTCAGGTATTCAATCAAATTTCTATCGGATTCCATGAAGGCATGCCTCGCATCGAGAATCACCACCACTCCTCCAAGCTCTTTTCGAGACTCAAGATACGTTTGTACCATTGATCCCCAACTCTCACGTTCAGTTTGCGACACCGCAGCATACCCATAGCCGGGAAGATCCACAAAAATGAATTGAGCATTGATTAAGAAAAAATTGAGCTTCCTCGTCCTTCCGGGGGTCTTGGAGGTGCGCACGAGGTTCTTGCGCCCCAGTAACGAATTGATCATGGAAGACTTCCCGACGTTCGACCTACCGGCGAAAGCTATCTCCCGGAGCCCACCTCGTGGGTAGCCATCCTGTCTTTCCGCTGCTGTGAGGAAATCTGCGGTGACTATTTTCATCTGCGAGACGAAAAGAGATGGATCCGGCAGGCAGCAAAATAACTTTCTGAGTGCAGGGAATCTCTTCGAAGAGGTTGTGGTTGAAGAATTCCTACCAAGAGCACCTTTTCTTCCAGGGTATTAGTCTCGTCGGTCAACAATTCTCCCGGACTGTGGCACGTTCAGTCGACATATGCAATTCCGGCGCTCAGTCACAAATGTTACGCAAAGCTCTCAAACTTAGGCTCTCAGCTCACACAATGCTTGGCGGAGGTGCATGGGAATCGAACCCACCCAGAACGGTACTAGCGCCCTGCTGACGGTTTTGAAGACCGCGGAGCCCACCAGGACTCTACCACCTCCATACGCACGGTTGAAACTCCCGCCATCATTGTTGTGCCTCAACTATGATGCAACATTCAGCGCGTGTCAACTCATTTGCCTCAGCCCTCTCAACCGAAGAAAGTGTACAGGCCGGCCCTAACGGAAGCAGATTTTCCCCTGAACGCCAGAGTCATTTCGTTGTGAGCTGAGAAACCGCACAGCTCACACTGTGTCGGTCCTCTGTTCTTTAGGTAACACCCATGAGAAATTGTTCCGTCGGGTTCCGCATTGGCCAGAAGACGATCTTCGCAATACCAACCCGCGTTCTTGAGCTGTTCCAGGCTGCCGAAGGTGTTGGCCACCGGATACCCGACCTTTTTCATCTCGATGAGTCGGTTCAGAAAAGTGATTCTTGCTTCAAAACCCACGAACAGAGGATCCGGCAATCCCTGATAAGGATAGTAATATTGAATAGTGACCCCGGCTACCTTGCCTCTCAGTTGAGCGATCAAATCAGGCACGTGCACAATATTCTCAGTGCTGACGGTGGTCGATACAAAAACTCTTCCGAGCCCTTGAGATTCTATGTTGCCCAATACCTTTCGGAAAACACCCTTACCCCTCAGTGAGTCATTGGCCTCTTCCGGTCCGTCAAGACTTACCCACACCCTGTCCAGGGGCAGGTGGCCCCAGGGCATCGTACCATTCGTCGTCATGCAGACACTGGGAAAAATTTTTCGGGCAGACTTGATCACATCTCGGATGCTCTGAGAACCATTTCTCCAAAGCAAGGGCTCCCCTCCCTCCAGTATCAATATCCGAACCCCCATACTACTAAGGTTCTCCAGCGTCCGAATTACCCCCCGAAAATCTTGTTCCTCTCCCTTCCTCTTCCAGTATGGACAATGACGGCAGGTGAGGTTACACTTGTGCGTGATCTTGTAACCGGCAAGAACAGGCGTAGGCCTCCTCAACAAATGATACAGGACAAAGGGACGCAGGAAGTGTGAGGCATTGGCCGCCAAACTGGGGGACAGCCGCCACCGGGAGTTGTTTTGATTCGGAATTTCACTTGGTGTTGTCATCGCGCATTCACCATGTCATGGCGTCCCATTATGGGTCCGAATCAGTCTCTAAGCAAGCCTAGATAAGCAGAGTGGTTCAAGGGAGCGCATGTCATGAAAAAAGAAGCCTATCATTACCACGCATCAATCGTGGGTTGGCTTCTGTTGGAGGTCTGTACTAAAGGAGCGACGTCAATATCCTTTGTTGAAAAGCCCGACTCTTTGGAAAGAGACATCTCTTCCCACAGGATGGAGAAGCTGGTCACGGAAATGGACGGCTATTTTGCCGGGAAACTCATGCGGTTCACGACACCCGTCTTTCCCCTCGGCGGATCTGCGTTCGCCCGCAAGGTCTGGGACACTCTGATGCTCATCCCGTACGGAGAGACCAAGTCCTATTCACAGGTCGCTGCACTCATCGGGAGGCCCCTGGCCCATCGAGCCGTCGGTTCGGCCGTAGGGAGCAACGAGATACCTATCATCATTCCATGCCATCGAGTAGTCAGGTCTGACGGAACACTCGGTGGGTACGGCCCTGGTATTGAGTTTAAGAAGAAGCTTCTTCATCTGGAAAAGGCTTTGTGAAAAAATTAGGCTCTGTGTTCCGGAAGGATCACAGAATATCTCGGGAAAGAAGTTGCTTTGTTAAAGAATACATTTTGCCATGTTGCCGGTATCGGAGCCAAGACTGAACAGTATCTCTGGAAACAGGGAATCCTGGCGTGGGACGATGTCGTGAGACAGCCTGCAGAATCTTGGAGACAGAAGAATCAGCCACTTTTCAGGAAACGCATCGAAGAGTCCATGGCTCGGCTGGAAAAGCACGATGCACGCTATTTTTCGGGATGCTTGTCATCCAGCCAGCATTGGCGTCTCTTTCGGGAGTTTCGTCATTCCGTTGCGTACCTTGACATCGAGACAACGGGTTGTGCCGGCGGGGAAGACGTTATCACTACCATTGCCATGTATGACGGAAGTTCCGTGAGTTGGTTCATTCGAGGAGACAATCTCGAGAAGTTCAAAACTGCGGCGTCTGATTTCAAGCTCTTGGTAACCTATAATGGGCGATGTTTTGACATCCCTTTCCTGCGAAAATCTCTTCATATGAGGCTGGATCAGGCCCACATAGACTTGCGGTTCGTCCTGGCCAAACTGGGTTTCAGGGGAGGCCTCAAAGGGTGTGAAAAACAACTGGGAATTCACAGAGAGGAACTCGATGGACTCGATGGATATGCCGCAGTCCTCCTCTGGAACGAGTTTAAGATGCACAGGAACTGGGGCGCCCTCGAAACACTCCTGGCATATAATGTTCTTGACGCCGTTAATTTGGAACGGCTGATGGTCACAGCTTATAATCTCCACGTTGAGAAAACCCCTTTCGCGGAAACTCATCACATGATCCTGCCACAGCCCGTCAAGAATCCGTTCACACCGCACCAACCAACCGTTGAAAAAATAAGGCGGATAATGGGCTTTCATCAAACGGGAGAGAGATTCTATTAGCCGGTAATTGTCCGATAAGAGACGGTTATACTCCGTCGGCGACGAATGTGCCGGCGAAGACGGAACGAGAGCCGGCCAAGGCGGATTGGAGAATCCAGAGACACTGAGAGGATACGTTGCTCATAGTGTTTGAAGGCATAGATGGATCGGGGAAGTCAACACAGGTCAAGCTGCTTGCAGAGAACCTCAGACAGAAAGGTTTGACGGCGGTTCTCACGTCCGAACCCTCTTTAGGTCCCGTCGGAAGAACAATCAGGTCCCTCGTCAGACGACTCGCGCCGGAAGAAGAAATGAAACTTTTTACGGAGGATCGCAAAGATCGGAAGAGCGTC
>JAUPKT010000019.1 GCA_030837305.1 Thermodesulfobacteriota bacterium | reverse complement strand
TATGAGTAACGTGACACTGGAAAAAATTCTCAAGGATATCGATGAGATTCATCGTGATTTGGCTCGCAAGTCCCTGGATATAAGGCTCGGCAGAACTGCAGTGCTGAACACCGGTGATATCTTGGAATCCCACCAGACCCCGCTGCGTCCGAAGACCTGGGAGTTCCTAAAAAAGACCATGAGGAATTTCGAGGATAAAGAAGGGGCGGAGCGAATAGAACGAGTCCTATACGCTTGTGCAGACCTGGCCATCGAGGAACAAGTCGCCTCCCTCGCGGACATGCTCAACTTCTACATGGAGCGCGGAAGGATGCATGTGGAGGATGAAAGAGTTCCTGCATTGGAAGTGGTTCCCTGGCTTCAAGGGGAGGCGGATTTTCAAAAACGGGAAACCATGCTGTCCGAATGCAACATATTCTTCAAAGGAATCGTCAATCCCATGCTCTTGGCGATGCTCGAGCTGACCATTCGTGCGGTAAAGGAGAAGTTCGGTTTCTCCGATTTTGCAGCATTTTGTGAGAAAAAGAAGCAGGCTGATTTCAACAAGAGTGCGGACACGTATCAGGACTATCTGACGTCCACGCAGGATATCTATGATGCAAACATGGCCCCGTGGGTTGAAGAGGTCATAGGTCGGCCCTTCGAAAATATCGGGAGATTTCACGCCCTCTATCTTCTCCGCATCAAGACGCACGACCGATATTTCCCCGTTGAATCCTTGGGGGAAACCGTGGCTCGTACGTTTCGAGGAATCGGACTTGATCTGTCCACACGAGACGATATCAAGACCAATTTGGCGACCTACACATCAAAAAACCCCGACGGCGTGTGCATAGGCATCGAGATCCCGGGAGATGTTCACGTGTTGATGAAGCCTGTGGGTGGGCTGATCGACGTGGAGACGCTTCTGCACGAAATGGGGCATGCCTTTTTCCTGGGCCATTTTGATCAAGACCTGCCTCTGGAGTATCGACGCATCTATCGTTCCCCCGCCCTTGATGAAACTTTCGCCTTCTTGTTCATGGAGTTGATCGAAAATCCTGCATGGGCAGTGAACATAGCCGGAATGCCGACCGACCAAGCCGACGAATTGGCCCGCATTACACGTGTCCGAAAACTTTGTCTCATAAGGCGCTATATCGGAAAGTTTCTGGCGGAACTGGAACTTCATCGCCGGGGTAATATCAAGAACCATGAACCGTATTGCCGAAGATTGCATGAAGCGACGGGCTTCGTGTACGAGCCTCAAGGCTACCTCGTGGACATGGACCCTGATTTCTACTCCTACGACTACCTCCTGGCTTGGGCCGGCGCAAATGTATTGCGAAACTTCTTGGAGAATCAATTTGGAGCAGAGTGGTTCACAAATGTCCGGGCCGGGGACTTCCTACGAATGATCGCATCGTCAGGGCGACGATACTCTTTGGAGGAAACTTTGATAAGCGCATGTGGACAGGGTCCGAGCCTGCCTCATTTTTCTTAGTTTCAACCGCTGCAGGGGGTTAGGGCACGTGGAAACAGATGAACAGAAAACTCCCTTTCATGAGTTTCAGGTGGGTTTTAATGTCATAATCGATATGATAACGCCCGGTACCCGAGTACTCGACTTGGGATGCGGCACAGGAACACTTCTCCAGCGACTCAGGGACGAAAAAGACGTAGAAGGTTGCGGAGTCGAATTAGACCAAGAAAAGGTCATACGGTGCATCGAGCGAGGCATTCGCGTCATGACGTTGGACCTTGACGAGGGACTTGAAGGCTTCCCCGACCTCAGTTATGAATACGTCGTGCTCAGTCGAACTCTGCAACAGCTCATGTATCCGGAAAAACTTGTCAAAGAGATGCTGAGGGTCGGTTCAAAGTCCATCATCACATTCCCGAATTTCGGACATTGGAGGATTGCACTGGAATATCTCGTTACCGGAAAAACCCCTGTCTGTACAACCCATCCTGAACCCTGGCACAACACCATGGACATTCACCGATTGACCATTTCCGATTTCAGATGTTTCATCAAGGAAATAGGTGGAAAGATAGAACGAGAGATCCACATCGTCAACAATGTACCGAGAGAAAACCCATTCTGGTCGCATCGCCGGGCTGATTGGGGTTGCTGCCTCATCTCATCGGCATGAGGCACAAGATCACCTCGTATTTTTGGCCTAGCTGCTTGACTATATCTTCTTTAGAATCAGACAACCCAGGGGGGGCAACGTCAGTTCCAGTCGCTGGGAATGGCCGTGTTGTGCGGCTGGTATTGTCGTCACGTAGCCACCATTGCCCACGTCGCCACCCCCGTAAATCTTGGCATCGGAATTCAGCACTTCCTTATACAGGCCCGGCTCCGATACCCCGATGCGATACCCATGGCGCACCACAGGCGTAAAATTCATCACACAAAGAAGGAAATCATCAGGTCCCATCCTCAAATAGGACAGGGTGCTGTTAAGGTGGTCATTGCAGTCTATCCAAGAGAACCCTCTCGGCCGATGATCCCAAGCCCACAGGGCGCTCTCCGAAATGTACAGCCCGCCAAGATCCTTAACAAATCTGGAAAATCCATCGTGAAATGGATATTGAAGAAGTTCCCGCTCCAACGACGACTCATGATTCCATTCGTTCCATGTGGCAAGTTCCGATCCTGCTATGAGCAACTTCTTGCCGGGATGAGTGTACATGTAGCCCAACAAGAGCCTCAAATTAGCCAGCTTCTGCCAGTCGTCCCCCGGCATCTTTCGAAGGAGCGATCCTTTGCCGTACACTACTTCGTCGTGTGAAAAAG
>JAUPKT010000113.1 GCA_030837305.1 Thermodesulfobacteriota bacterium | reverse complement strand
GACTTGTTCCTTTCTTCCACCCCTATGCCGACCTGGTTAACATCTCCCAACTGGGGAGTAAATATTTTCCTGATCCCAGGTACACTCCGGCAAACCTCATGAACAAGACTCTGAAAGTGCTCAGTATGATTTCTTTCAAGATGATGGATGACTGCTGCTAGGTTTTCCCCCGTGTGATCAAGTAGATAGGAATCCTGCACCGTCGAAGGTTTCTTGATAAGATCAGGCACAAAACGATACCTCTTGATCTTGGATAAATATTGAGCAACCGAGCGAATCCTCTTTTCCGCGTCGTTCCATGCATGGCCCTTCCTCATTTGGGCCATCTTCGATTCCCTCGCCTTGACATCGGCGATGGTAAAAAGAATCTCCCCCTGAACTTCGTTGAGGGTTTCTTCCTTGATCAAATACTCGTTTCGCCTGATTTCAGTGAATATCAAGGTGTAATTATAATTTATTCCTTCCACTTCAAGGGTCAACTCTATGTGAAGGTCTTGCTCGTGGGGGTTGGGATCGGTCTTTTCCCTTCTGCTCAGTGTCTGACGAAAAGTGAAGGGGCCGGGACCAAAGGCGCTGCTGAAAGGGCCTGATGCCAGAAAACTCATCATTAACAGAAGGTTGCCTAAATTCGACTTTCCTGTTCCATTTGGACCGATAAAAACATTCATCGGCCGGATATCAAACTCGGCATCCCGAAAGTTCTTAAAATTTCTCACCCTAAGGTTCTTGATCATATTCAGTAATCCTTTCCCGACTTCAGCCACCGGCAGACATAAAATAAGACTTCTTGCCGGTTTGCACTCTGCGGCGTTCAGATTGCAGAAATCTGTCTCAACTCACAAACGTCCACAGGCTGACCGGTGCATCTGAAAAATGCGACGCAAGCCTTTTAAGAATCTCAGCTCAGAAGTCAGGATCTAATAAAAATTCATCAACTCTACAGAACTGTTTCATCCAATTTGACGGAGATGAAACCATCCCCGAACGAACATCTCGGAGAGATGTCAAGAACACTTCCCAATCCAGAGGCCAAGATGTCAGCCTGGGCCAAAGCCTCTGGAATCTTTCAGAATTTCACGTTTCGTCCAAAGACTTGGAGATCCACGGCATCATCCCTCTTAGCTTTTCGCCAACCTTCTCAATGGGATGCTCCTTGCCACGCAACTCGCAAGCTTTGAAAACCGGACGACCGGCTACATTCTCCAATATCCATTCTCGAGCGAACAGTCCGGATTGAATCTCATTAAGGATATCTTGCATCCGGGCCTTCACATCTGGCCCTATAATTCGAGGGCCACGCGTCATATCCCCATACTGTGCGGTATTGCTGATGGAATATCGCATCCGGTCAATGCCGCCCTCATACATGAGATCAACAATGAGCTTGAGTTCGTGGAGACATTCAAAGTAGGCTATCTCCGGTTGGTACCCGGCTTCCACCAAGATCTCAAATCCCGCCTGCACCAGAGCCGTCATTCCACCGCATAGCACTGCCTGCTCGCCAAACAAATCCGTTTCCGTCTCTTCGGCGAAAGTAGTCTCTATGACACCAGCCTTGGCTGCACCAATACCGGAAGCATAGGCGAGACCTATCTGCCGGCACATACCGGTGGCATCCCGGTACACCGCCAACAAGGCCGGTACGCCAAACCCTTCTTTATACATACGGCGGACCAAGTGTCCCGGTCCCTTGGGAGCCACCATAAAAACATCTGTTTGCGCCGGGGGCTCAATCTGGCCGAAATGGATATTAAACCCATGGGCAAACGCGAGAGATTGACCGGCCTTTATATAGGGTCTTATCTTCGTCCTAAACAACTCTGCCTGGAGTTCGTCGGGAACCAACACCATAATGATGTCGGCCCTTCTGGTGGCTTCCTCCACCTCGACGACCTTTAACCCATCTTCAACGGCCTTTTTCCACCGTGTACTGTCCTTTTTCAGGCCCACCAATACTTTGATGCCGGAATCTCGTAGGTTCAGGGCGTGAGCGTGACCCTGACTACCGTATCCAATCACTGCTACGGTTTTCTTCTTGAGGACTTTCTTATCGACGTCCTTCTCATACCATATTGTTGCCAAAGCTCTTCTCCAATTGTTCTGCGCGCCTTGTCAAAGGCCTTGTGATCTTATCAAGAATAAAGGCTCTGTTCAAGCATCAAAGAACACATTGTGATGTTCAGGATGTCAGTCACTCTGATGAAGCGCCTGCTCGTTCTTACTTGGCCAAGGTGTCCTTCCCGCTGTTTCTTCCCTCGGAAATCGGTTTCGCGGTCAACCTGTCTTAAAATTCCCCCCCTTGAATACATGCCGGGGAGTTTCAATGAGCACCGTGGTATCCGGAGGTACGGACGTCGTCAGCCACACGTTCCCTCCAATGACACACCGGGCCCCGATCACCGTCTCGCCCCCCAAGATCGTAGCCTGGGCGTATATGGTCACATCATCCTCGATGGTGGGGTGCCGCTTCCGACCCCTCAAATAATTTCCTCCCTCTGACTCCCGTGGCACCGACAGGGCCCCAAGGGTAACGCCCTGGTACACTCGTACCCTATTGCCGATCCAGGTCGTTTCACCAATTACCACCCCTGTGCCGTGGTCAATGAAGAAGTCAGATCCTATTGTTGCGCCAGGATGTATGTCAATACCCGTAAGCGAATGCGCGTGTTCCGTCATGATACGAGGCATAAGGGGTATTGCCCTCAAGAACAACTCGTGGGCTACCCTATATACGAAGATCGCGTAAAGGCCAGGATAAGAGAAAACTATCTCATCCAGACTCTTCGATGCCGGATCACCGTCGTAGTGAGCCCTCACATCGCGAGAAAGATCCTGTCTCAGCACGGGGAGCCTTTCCAAGAAAAGGATCGACTCCTCTCGACCCTTCTGAATACATTTCACACATAAATTGTCCGCCCGACGACATTCATGACGGATGCTGCGTGAGATCTGCTGAGCCAGCAGTTCAAACAATGTGACCATCTGATGCCCAAGGTGAAAATCCAACGTGGCCTGGGTCAGTTCTTGCCTGCCAAAAAAACCCGGGAATAGTACGTCCTGAAGAATGCCGAGAATACGAATGATTTCATCTTTTGATGGAATTAGCGCGGCTCCGACATGATCCACGGTTTCTTCATCCTGACAGGATTTTACCATCGCAGAAATTGCGGTCTTTAATCGTGATTCTTGGGAGGGGAGAAGCGCGTCCTCTTCAAACTCGCACACATTCTCATTTGCCATTCTGTTTTTCATCTTTTATCCCTTGTTTCAAGACAGAACAGGTTTCCAAGTAATGATGTCTCGCACCATTTAACCCCGGGGCTCATCTATATCTCCCGGTCTTCCATATACAGGCGCTGCGATAAATTCTGATCTGCACACTGGGCACTTTCCCGGTGGAGTATGCTTGGTGCGTTTCCTGAATATAAAGCCGCAGTCTAAGCAACGCGCCGGCCGGCGTATGAGCCTTTCGCCCCTGCCCAGGGATCGCTCGACATGACCAAGATGATGATACACTTCTTTCTCACTAATCCTCAGTGATTGAGAAATTTCTCGCACCGTAAGCTCCTGTTGTCGCAAGAGTTCGGTCAGCCTCTGCCGTATGGTCGAATCGGCCCTAGCGACAATCACTTTCCCGCCTCACGAAAACATCGGTATTTGTTCCCGGACACCGTTTAGCCTTGACAATCCACGCCATTTTTATCAAGGATAAACTGTCGGGCTCTGATACAGCAACCCTTTTCCGAAAAAAGACTAAATTAATACTGGAGGTGTTCATGGCCGGCAGGTCTCTGAACAAAGTTATGCTTTTGGGACACCTGGGTAGGGATCCAGAGGTACGGTATACTTCTTCCGGTAAGGCTGTGGCAACGTTCACCTTAGCCACATCCCAGCGATGGCGTGATCAAGATGGCGCTGACCAGGAAAAGACCGAATGGCACCGCATTGTCGCCTGGGGCCGGCTGGGAGAGATTTGCGG
>JAUPKT010000112.1 GCA_030837305.1 Thermodesulfobacteriota bacterium | reverse complement strand
AAGGTCTAGGGGCGACAAGGCACTTGTGCGAGAAGTTTGGTTTTCCTCTGGCGTTCGTTCCCAGCAACGCGGGACGCAATGGGGCACCGGAGTCACTGAGCAGCGATTTGAACTCGGTGGATGACCACTCGTTATATCTCATCATATCAACTTTCTCCCCGATCATTACTGCATATTGTAAAGATGCTAAGCTTTATCAAGGTTCCTGACATTTTGCTCTTCAAATGACTTCATTGGTCGGGGCTCTTTGCATCACGGATTGTTCACTCCACCGACATCGATCCACTCGGCAAGCATGGCTGCGTGAATTGGGTCCAAGTACTTATTGGAGTAGAGAAAAACCGTCCCTGCGGAGGTAGTTGCTTCTGCAATGTCTTGGTAATCGCCATGCTTCCCCATTTTTTCCAAACAGTCTGATATCTCTTTTTCGGTGAGTTCAAAAGGCGGTTGTGTGAACATGTTAACTGGAACCGGACGGGGATAGATGATAGAATTTTCTCGAACGATTTCCGCTATGAGCGAGTCCTCTTCTTTCCTTACAAGGATGCCTGCATATGTTTCGCTCAAGCTCAGTGACGAATAATAGTTACAAATCCCATTCCTGCCGGAAAGTTGGATAATATCTTTATTCTCCATTACTACTTGCTGCAGGGCGCTTTCAAATTGAGACCCTTGATGGATATCCTCTGATTTCAAAAGACTTTGCTTGACCAATTCCTCCAAGAGTTCTTCCCGTTGTATGAGCTGTCCATCTCTGCTTTTTCCCCTAATGATCGTCGTCATTTCCCGACGAATTTCTTTCGTTTGCTCCATGCTCTGCCCTACGGTACCAGCGCTATCTTGGTGAGTTCATCAGCAACATCTCCAAGCCCAAGCCTCTGATAAGCTTTAACAGTCGGAGTTCCGCTCTTCTTATCCCAACCCATCTCTTCGTAATACATGTCCATTGCCACTTTCATGTCTTCCGGATCCATTCGATTGGTGCCTGGAGTGAAAGACGCCTTCCCTCCAGGGTCAAGGAATATCCAATCCGGTATGGTATCATGTTTGATACGCATTTCTTTGGTCCCCATGTCACGGACTGTCAAGGCTCTATGCAGCAGAAAAATGCGCTCGGCCACTTCATCAAGTTCCTGTCTGGACTTCCTGTCCCCGGTGGCCAAGCTGTACAGCAACGACTCGAGGGAGTCGTCACCACCGTAATTACGCTCTCTCAAGGGTGAAGCCACCCAGGGGCCCATCCAATTACAGAGGGATAAGGAGTCATGTAATTCTTTTCGTAGAAGGGACCACTTAGCCATTTTGGCCTTGTAGACATTCATGGGAGAGTAGGCTGCAACCGCATCTACCGCGTCCGGTGACCCCCATATGTCCACGGCCAACTGTTTCTGCACCTGTATAGGTAGTCCGTTGTGAGTGAAGTTAGAATGGGAATGGCACTGGGCATCACGATTATATTGGGTATTGATGATCACTCCGCATTGTCCGGCGTCTTCGCTCGAGTGATGTTTGGGATGCCCCATCTTCCAGTAGGCAACGCTTGGATCTTGCTGCCAATCCTTCTCCGGGATACCCCAACGTTCTAGATGATAGCCAGTGCCCAGGCCTAACGAAGTAGCTAATTCACCTCGCTTATCTGCTATCTTCGGCAGAAGATCAAAGAGAAAAGATGGGTCGCCTGCCTCATATCTATCCCATGAGTAGCCCTTGAATTCTTCCCCGCCCAGTTTCTCTCTCACAACTCCGCTATAATAGAGCTGTTGGAAGTCGCGTTGCATTTGTCCGTAATTGTCCCAGATCCCGAGGTCATCGGCGAGGTGCATGCCGACCATGCATGCTTCAATCGCCGTCTCTCCTTTGGGACCGTCGGGGAATGTCTTGAAGAAACTCCTTCCGAAAAGAAGACCGACGCAAGTATTTTGCCCTATTTCCGAAATGCCGTACTTTGACGAAACAGACGGAACTTTGAGTACCGTATGACAACGAATAGGGCAGCCGGAGCAGCCGTTTCCTCTCACAGTGTATCGCCAAGCTTTCTCCCCGAGAAAAAAGGCAGCGGAGTTGGTCCGGTACGAGATCCTATTTAGGTTGTGGGGATCACAGGGTCCTGTTTCGATACTCGGAGCAGCCGAGCCCCATTTCCGGCCCTTTGAGGCCAGCCATCGTGTGGGGCCGTAATATTCGGCCCAGGGCTGAGGACTGTTAGGGACCACGTGTTGGTTAACAGCCCCAAGGAGGGAAAGGTGGAAATTTACCGCCTTTTCCCATTCCTCTCTCTTTCCCGCTATTCTGACGCTTCCGGTCCCACGGACGCCAATGGCCTTCAGATTCTTTGAACCCATGACTCCGCCGACACCACCCGCAGAATGCGAATAGGAGTTCATCACTACGGACATGGGAACCAAATTCTCTCCCGCTTGCCCGATGGCAGCCACGCAGGCCTCCGGTCCCATCTGCTGGCTGATTTCAACGGTGGCTCGTCGTATACCCTGACCCCATAGGCGACTCGCATCCTTGATTTCCGCCTTTCCATCCGTCACCTGCAGCCACACCGGACGGTCGGCCGCACCTTCAATGATTATGGCGTCAAATCCCGCATATTTCAGTTCTGCTGCAAAATGGCCTCCCATGTGACCACTCGCAACCAACTGCTTTGGCCAACATGTGGGCCACAGCGTCGTGACAGCCGTCCGGCCGTTGCATGGTGCCCCCGTACCGGCCAAGGGGCCGACCCCAAAAACGATCCTGTTTGACGGTTCAAAAGCTTTCGTTCCAGCTGGAACTTCATCCCAAATGACCCGGTATCCTATTCCCGTGCCCCCTAAGAAATCCCTGTACTTCTCAATGGTATCTTCAGTGAAGATTCTCCCGGTCGACAGATCAACCCGTAGAACCTTACCCGCCCAGCCTCCGGGCTTGGCCATTTTTCTTGCCTCCTGTTAATCGTTTATCAATGGCAATCGTTGCACGTTTGAGCTTTGCTGGGGGAGACAACCGCTGTTGGTACTACTCTGGGCCGCTCCTTACCTGTCAGGTCACGCCAGGAAACGTAGCTCAGGGCTTCCGACGGACAGGCCGCAACGCATTTGGGATCCCCATCGCAGAGGAAACACTTGGTGGCCTTGTTCTTATCCGAGTCAAATGAGATCATTTCCCAAGGGCATGCCTTCAGACACATTTTGCAACCGACACACTTCTCAGGGTCCACAACGCGGGCATTTGTCAGTGGGGCGAGAACGATTGCGTCATGCGGACAAGCGTTGGCACAGGGAACGGGATGAGGACATTGCTTGCAAACATCCTGGACCACCAGCCCGTTTCCCCATGTGCCCTCACCCCGTTGCCCTGTGTGAACTCCTCCGCTGCCAAAATGGAGGTTTCGGCTGACCTTGATCCTCGCAATGTTCGGAGACGCTTTTCCATCATTAAATTCACTGCAGGCCAGTTCGCATCGCCTACAGCCTACGCATTTTGTCGGATCCCCTATTACAAGGCCTTTTGAGTGATCAATAATGATGAGGGGCGCTCCTTTTTCTCCCCAAACATCCAAAGCGGTTGACGCTACTGCCATGACTCCGGTGATGAAGAGAAAGTCACGCCGAGAAAAGATGAGGCCCAAGTCAGGAAGTTTCACAGTCATTCCCAGATTGTTATGCTCCTCTTTTTCAAGAGTCATCCAAATTCTCCTTCAAAGAACATCCATGCTTTTCTCGATGTCTTGTCTAATGGTCGGTTTGTATATTTATCTCTATGAATCCCGAACCAGATTGTGTTCATGATTACGCTCTCTTCTAAAATATTGGAACATATACTTCCAGTTTCTTGAAAAACCACAAACTCTTCTCCCGCCTAACTTTTTGCAAAAGCGTCAATTTTGTCTTGGGACCGCCTTAAATGACCGACGCCGCTGAGGTTCAGTCCTGGACGATTGCCCCCTAGAATTTAATCCTCCAACACACTCGGCCCATGACCTCATAAAATCGAGGGTCACTGTCATACCCCTTGTCGGCAATGAGTCTCTCGGGCCTAGTTTTGGGGGGACCTTTCCGTCCATCATGGACCCTGATCTTCTCCAGGGTCTTTTCAGCCAGGGTCACTTCCGCAGGCGAGGCAGAGTCGATGT
>JAUPKT010000111.1 GCA_030837305.1 Thermodesulfobacteriota bacterium | reverse complement strand
GTATGACATCGGTTATCTTTGAATGCCAATGCCCGAGACTCGCTTTCGTGTAGCCACCCATTCGCCGGTTCAATTTTCGGATACATGGTATTTATCTCAGGCCGTCGGCAGCGTATGTGTCGCTCAATCGTCATCATCGAACTACAGCAAGCATCATGGTGACGTCGTCGTCGAATGTGCTTCCTTCCCTAAACAGTTCGAGATCATTCATCATAAAAGGTAGCGCTGCATCCGGCTCCATGGAGCAGCTCTTGAAAAAGATCTCTCTTAAACGATCATCTCCGTAAAAATCGTTTCTGTCCGAATGTCTGGCTGCTTCTGTAACGCCGTCTGTAAATATGAGCAAGCGGTCACCGGGGTGGAGAACTATCGAGCCATCCTCATAATCCATATCGGGAAACGCCCCAAGCAAGGGTCCCCCGTCTTCAAGCTCTCCCACGGAGTCGTTTTCTCGTCTATAGAGGAGGGGCCTTGGATGACCGGCATTTGTGAAGACAAGCTGAAGGGTGTTCGTGTACAGAATGCCATAAAAAACAGTGAGAAAATCAGAATCCGGCAACATTCGAAACAGGGAGTCATTCATAATACTCATGAGTCTTGCCGGTGAAGGGGTTGACTTGGCAAATGATTGGAAGGCCATCTTGAACATTGCCCCAATCATAGCTGCGGAAACCCCATGTCCTGAAACGTCCACTTGAGCAAAGCCCATACTGTCCCCACTCAGCTCCGTGGCATCATAAAAATCGCCCCCGGCCTCGGACACGGGCTTATACACGACGAAGAAATCCACGCAATCGCAAGAGGGGAATTCCTGAGGTAAGAGTGAATTCTGAAGTTGTGAGGCCATCTCAATCTCGCGGGCCATGATGCGATTTCTTGCCTCAATCTCTTTGCGAGCCTCGTAAAGTGCGAGATGGTTCTTTACCTTGATGGAGAGTTCCTGGCTGTCATAAGGTTTCGTGATGTAGTCAACGGCCCCAGCCTTCAAACCCTTCTCGCGGCTCTGTGAATCTTCTCTGGCGGTGAGAAAAATCACGGGAACCGCTTGTGCCAAAACATCTCTCTTCAATACCTCGAATGTCTGGAAACCGTCCATGCCCGGCATTTCTATGTCCAGCAGAACCAAGTCGGGACTTTGAGCGAGGGCTAGGTCAATTGCTTCGTTCCCTGAACTTGCCGGAACAACGTTGTATTGCTTGGCAAGCATTCTGGAGAGCATTCGCAGGCTCGCAGGGTGATCCTCTACCACAAGAATTCTTGATTGACTCATGTTATGCCTATGGTTGCATTCATGCGTTGATGCTGATTGTACAGCCTGCTCCGCGTCTCTGCAAGCGAAAATACTTCAAGAGAAACCGTACTCCGGCCTCAATATCAACCTCTTAGCAATTCAAACCCGGCCTGCCGAATCAGATCCAGATCATCATCGACACATCGACCTGCAGTCGTGAGATACCCCCCTACTATCATGCCGTTGGCCCCGCTTCGAAAAGCAAGGCCCTGAAAGTCCCTCAAATTTGTCTCTCTTCCTCCCGCTATCTTGATGGTGGCTGAAGGCAATATGAGCCTAAACAAAGCCACTGTCTTCACGATCTCCATGGGCGGTAAAGGTTCCTGTTGGGCGAGTCTCGTGCCGGGTCTCGGGTTTAGGATGTTTATGGGCACACAATCTACTCCCAATTCCGCCAGGGTGAAAGCAAGGGCCACTCGCTGGTTCTCCGTTTCTCCAAGTCCTATGATCCCGCCACTACACACCGACATGCCATGTTTCTTTACCGTCTCAACAGTGTTTACCCTTGCCTCAAAGGAGTGGGTGGAACAAATATCTGGAAAATAGTCTCTGCTTGTTTCAAGGTTATGATTGTAGCGCGATACACCCGCTTGGGAAAGTCGCTTGGCACGTGATTCGTCCAAGAAGCCCAGAGAAGCATCCAAAGCAATGTCCACCTCTTTTTTCAACCGGGACAAAGTAAGCAGGAGATCGTCGAAATCCTTTTCTGACAGTGCCCCTCCGCTTGTTACGGTGCAAAAACGTGAAGCCCCGAATTGTGAAGCGTCCTCCGCAGCCTTGAGGATTTCATCTCCGGATACGAGTCCGTATATCTGGCAATCTGACGAGTGCTTGGCCGATTGGGCACAAAATGCGCAGTCTTCGGCGCAATGTCCTGACTTGGCGTTTATGAGACTGCACGCATCAAAGGCATTTCCCTTAAAATGGATTCTCACTCGGTCGGCTGCTGCAGTAAGACGCATCAAATATTCGTTGGGAACCCTTAGGAGGACATGGGCCTCCTCTGTCGTGATCTGACCGCCATTCTGAATCCTGGCTTCCACGTCATCTATCAATTGTGCATAGTCCGTCATAGTCTTGTCCTTAGAAATCTCCACCAATTTTGGCCAGAGATTCAACCTTTTCACTTAGTCGTATTTTCATAGTGTCATATCAGGAATTGGGAGGTCATGACAATCTAAGTTTGGAGTAAATTGTGAGAACTTTTTCCCGTGTGAGTTGACTAACTGCTCGAAAAAGAGAAATGCCCGCTTGACAGCGCGGCCGGATATTATTATAAGTATTCGGTTAGGCATTATGAGCGAAAGTGAATAGATTGCTAGGGAAAATGACAGTATTGAACGGAAAAAAGTTTCTCGGGGGGCAACAATGAACTACCCGGTTATTTCAAACAGTCTCGATTCATTCCTGGCTCAAGTAAGGGACATCAAACCACTTTCTCAGGAAAGAGAATTCGATCTCGCAGTTCGTTACAGAGAGAATGGGGACATAGAAGCCGCCCATGAACTTGTAGTCTCCCACTTGCCCTTTGTCGTCAAGGTAGCCTTTCAATATCGGCATTACATGCTCCCTATTCAAGACCTGATTCAGGAAGGTACCATAGGACTCATGAAGTCAGTAAAGCGTTTTGATCCATACAAAGGGTATCGGCTGGTTTCTTTCGCAATATGGTGGATCAAAGCATACATCAAGAATTTCATTCTCAAGTCTTGGAGTCTTGTAAAGCTGGGCACCACCCAGGCGCAGAGAAAACTCTTTTTCAGAATCGGAGACATTGGTGAACACCTCGACCAAGAATCTCGCGATGCCAAGATCAATGACCTGGCTGAATCACTGAACGTGAAAACAGACGAAGTAATCGAAGTTCAAGCCAGGGTGAAAGCCAGGGAGCGATCCCTCAACGAAACCTTTGGCGAGGATCGAGATATTTCTGCCCTGGAGTTGCTGGAAGACACGGCCCCTGATCAGGAATCTGCCTTGATAGAGCACGAAGAAAGGGCAAACCTGGAGGACGTTACCAAGAAAGCGCTCAAGAAACTCGATAATCGGGAGCGGTTTATCATCTCCAAACGGTTCATGGAAGACGAACCATGGACTCTACAGAGAATTGGAGATCATTTCGGAACGAGCCGTGAACGTGTGAGACAGTTGGAATCGCGCGCCCTGAACAAGTTGAGACAGGAAATTGCTCCGACCTTTGTGGAAGGAACAGCCTTGGCTTAAGTCATCTTGACCTCTTTTACAGGAGCGCATTTGAAAGTGGACATCCTATTCTGTTGATTCCACTGAGCGATGTGGACTCGATAATTCTCTCGATGGCGCCTCGAGCCACCCATCCGCATTCATGCCATCAGTTTATACACACTCCTTGTGTATGCCGCTTGTTGACTAACCAGACAACTCATGAGAAGAACATGCAAGCTCTCTTTTCGGCAAGGAGGCTGCTACAGCTATGACATCGGGAAAATCAATCTTTGGCAGACACGTGGTCGGCATTCTTATGGCTGCGTTATTTCTCTGTGCTCATTCTGGGTTAG
>JAUPKT010000110.1 GCA_030837305.1 Thermodesulfobacteriota bacterium | reverse complement strand
GAGCCCATACTATTACGAATTTTTTGAAGAAGCCTAGGTCTCGTGAACAGAGAGACGTCGAGAAGGCCTTGAGTTTCGGCCTTGGGACGGACCAATCCGACGGTGTCTTTTCAAGGGGTAATCATGTCCACATGCACGGGGAAAATCCTTCGGGTCGATTTATCGGCTCGTAAGACTTCTATAGAAGCTATCCCTCAGGATTTTCTGAGAAAATTCGTAGGAGGCCGGGGAATTGGTATCGCCTACCTTTTCGGCGAGGCACAGAAGGGAGTCGATGCACTTGGGCCTGAGAACAAGCTGTGTTTTCTCCCCGGCGCTCTTGCAGGTAGCTCTGCATTGGGATTCGGGCGCTGGATCGTAATGACGAAGAGTCCTCTCACCGGCGGACTCGCACGAGCCGTCGGGGGAGGAAATCTTGCGGCTTTCCTCAAGTTTGCAGGGTTCGACATGGTTATTATTGACGGTGTAGCGCACAAGCCTTCGTACCTTTTCTTGGACCAGGATGGGTGCGAGATTCGCGATGCAGATGAACTGTGGGGTCTGGACACCTTAAAAACGCAGGAGGCCTTAAGGGATCGTCACGGGCTACGTGTTCAGACCGCTTGTATTGGCCCTGCCGGTGAGAGACTCGTTCGCTACGCAACCATCACCCATGGCACGCGGACGGCCTCCAGATGCGGTGTGGGCACCGTAATGGGATCTAAGAACCTCAAGGCGGTTTCCATTCTCGTTAAGGCAAGAGCGCCGCAGGCGCACGATACAAATAGATTCAAGGAACTCGTGAGAAAACACAGCTCAATCCTGAGGGATCACAAAAGAAGGGTCAAGATGCATAAATTCGGGACTACATTTCTCGCTCAAATGACGAGAGAAATGGGAGTCCTTCCTGTGAAGAATTTTCAGGCCGGAGATATGGAGGGGATAGAAGGTCTTTTTACGGATGCATACGCCCGGATGAGGGTTGGAACGCATGGCTGTTTCAACTGCATGACTCGATGCGGTCAGGTCCACGAGGTGACTTCGGGTCCCTATGCGGGGACAGTAAGCGAAGGACCCGAATACGAAACCATATGGGCGTTTGGCTCCCAGGTCGGGAACACAGACGCCGCAGCCACGGTTCGGGCGGACCGTATGTGCGATCTTCTCGGATTGGACACCATCAGCACAGGAAATACCATCGGATTTGCCATGGAACTCTTCCAGAGGGGTATCATCACTACCAGTGACACGGACGGTCTGGACCTTCGATGGGGAAATCATGACGGCATGCTGCAACTCATAGAGAAAATCGCCATGAGGGAAGGTTTCGGCAAAATCCTTGGAGAAGGATCGCGGATCGCTGCCCAGATTATAGGCAACGGCTCGGAGAAATATGCGATTCATTGCAAAGGGTTGGAGCTACCGGCGTACGACCCCAGGGCTGCGAAGGTCCATGGCTTGAGCATGGCCACTTCCAACATCGGCGGAAGCCACATGTATGGGTACGCACGACAGGAGATCTCAGGGAAAGCCGACCCTAGGCCCATTGACCGATTCGCCGATCAGGGCACGGGTGATATCGCAGCTTACAATCAAATCGACAAGGCCATTGAAGAAACGGGCATTCTCTGTAATTTCGCAGATTCCGGGATGACGCGTGAACTCCTGGGACAACTGCTCGCCGCAGGTACCGGGTTGGATGAACTGGAAGATCTCGATCAACTCAGGCTGCTCGGGGAACGGATTGTGTGCCTCGAGAGATGCTTCAATGTGAGAGAAGGCTTTTCACGTAAGGACGATAGCCTTCCCGAGCGGATGGTGCAAGAACCCCTCGTGAATGCCGGGCCTGCCACCGGGGAGACCGTCAGAAATTTTAATGGTCTTCTCGATGAGTATTATGAATATTTGGGCTATACCAGGAATGGAATCCCTTCCTACGATACCTTGGAAAGACTAGACCTCGCCGATGTCTCTCGGCAACTTCCTACGTGATGTGAGGAGATTCCAATGGCTAAGACCATAGCTGTTGTCGGAACCCTGGACACCAAGGGCGTGGAACTTGACTATCTGACCAGTGTTATCCGAGCAGAGGGATTGGGGGTCATCATTGTAGACGTGGGAGTTTTCCCACAGTCCGTCGTGGCACCGGATTTCTCTCGCGAGGATGTGGTAGCCAGAACCGGCACATCCGTCTCGGAGATGCTCTCGCACAAGGACAGGAAACTAGCTGTTCATACCATGAGACAAGGCGGCTCGGCTCTTCTCAGGGACCTGTACGGCCAAGGGCGGTTCTCCGGAATCATTTCCGTGGGAGGGGGTACGGGAACTCACATCGCATCCGGTATAATGCGGTCTCTGCCCATTGGCGTTCCGAAGCTGATCGTTTCGACAGTGGCATCGAGGGACATGAGCGGGATGATCGGCAACAGTGACATTACCATGATGCACGCCGTCTGCGACCTGATTGGGCTGAATTTCATGACCAGAAAGATACTGAGCGATGCTGCGAGGGCCATTTCAGGCATGGTGCGAAGTGATCTCGTCCCTGTACAAGAAAGAATCGTTGTTGGCCTGACATCGTACGGTCCACTGAATGATTGCGCATTCATGGTTCAACAAAGCCTTGAGGCTCTCGGTTATGAAGTCGTCCCTTTCCATGCGATCGGAACCGGCAGCATGGCCATGGAGGAGATGATTGAACAGGGACTGGTTACCGGCGTTATGGACCTTTCCCTGCATGAATTTGTAGATAATATTTACGATGGTTACTGTAAGTATATCGGTCCATCAAGGCTTGTCACTGCAGGCAAGAAAAGCGTGCCGCACGTTATCCTTCCCGGTGGCCTTGACATGATTGCGTTCGAATGTCAGTCGCAGGAAGAAGTTCCTCCTGAACTGAGAGAGAGAAGATTCCTGTCTCACGACTTTCGGTCGTTTGTGAAGACATCCAGGGAGGATCTATCGACCATAGCGGAAACAGTTGCAGAGAGACTAAACCGCCACAACACCCCCAGCACAATAGTGATCCCTATAAAGGGCTGGTCAAAAGCGGATGCTCCCGGAGCCCCTTTTTGGGCCCCCGAAATCCATGCAGTCTTCGTGGACCGGATCAAACGGCTCTGCGGAGATCACATATCCATTGTAGAGTGCGACTGTAATATTAATGACCAGGCGTGCGCGGAGTTGGCCGTCTCGGAATTTCAACGCCTGACGAATGCAAGCTCTATTGGAGCCAAGAAAGAAACCTCTCCCTGAATCGGTGGGGGATGGAGAAAAAGATGGTCTTGCATGAAAACTGATCTCGATTGTTTGCCCTGCGTGATGAGGCAGACGGTGGAAGCTGCAAGGAGAGCCACATCGGACCATGCATGCATGGAGACCATCGTCGGCAAAGCCCTACCGTTAATGGGAAATATCGATCTGGGTGAGCCCTCACCCGTTTTCATCGGAGCCGTCCATCGCGTTGTTCGGGACGTCACCGGCTCGTCCGATCCGTACAAGGAGGCGCGAGAGGCCTGTAACCGGAAAGTACTCGAACTCTATCCCTCACTCAAGAAGCTCATTGTTGAGTCGTCGAATCCTTTGGAAACGGCGTTGCGTATGGCCATCGCAGGGAATACCATAGATTTTGTCGTGAACCCACAGGCAGATGAGACAGACCTGGGCAAGGCTGTGCAAGAAGGCCTTGATGCTCCTATTCCCCGTTCTTCATTTGAGGAGTTTGCCGAAGCTGCGTCTCGGGCGAAAGATATCCTATATCTTGGTGATAATGCAGGCGAAATAGTCTTTGATCGGTTGCTTGTGGAAGAACTCTCCACCGTCCCGGTGACATACGTAGTGCGGGGCAGCCCGGTGATCAACGATGTCACCATGGATGATGCCCGTGATTCAGGGATGTGTGGGATTGCGGAGGTAATCGACAATGGATCTGATTTTCCGGGCACTATTCTCCGTGATTGTTCAGACTCGTTTCGGCAAAGGTTTCAGACTGCCGACATGATCATATCCAAAGGCCAGGGAAACTATGAGTCTCTGGACGACGCAGACAAGAACATCGTGTTCTTGTTCAAAGTCAAGTGTTCCGTGGTCGCACGCCATCTAGATCAAGAGATAGGGACACTGATGCTCCTTGCTAATTCTGGTGACCGTTCAGTTCAAACGCGGACCGGCTCAGCCATGACCACAGGATAGGCATAGTTCATAAATGTTAGGACTTTCTTGAAGGATCATGTTGTTTCACCGTCATGGCCAGATTTATGAAGTAATCATAGGGCATTGCCCTGATACCCGTTCTCCCGCCATGAGCTTATTCAGACTTGCTCTCAGTTGACAATGATCGGCCTTCTTGAACAAATGATAAATTGAACCACGCACTCCAATCTCATAGTGGCTCGCCTACACATGACATCCGACGACTGCTGTTTTCTTCGTTGTGATAACTCTACGATTATGCTATAATTTTATCATGGCACTGTCTGTTGATGAGTTATGACTGTCGCAAATGATCAAAGCGAGATACAGCTTGTGAAGGGCGGCAAGACCCGATTCCTGGAAGCTCGAGGAGCTACTGCGATTCGAGTGAGTGAGGCAAGATTTCAAGACCTGGTCGTAGACGTCACGAGGTCTCGGTCAGGATTCGGAGCCTTGCCTACTTGATTTGCGCCCACAAGTCATTCTTGGCTCGATCCAAATGTTTGATCCAGCAAAGGGTGCAACTTTGTAATGGGTTCTCGCGACGCTTTAATCCTGGTAGTCGAAAATAG
>JAUPKT010000109.1 GCA_030837305.1 Thermodesulfobacteriota bacterium | reverse complement strand
TACACAACTATGCGGTCTGGATTCACGCTTCCGGCTAGCGTAGCAAAAACGCGCGCCGCACCCTTGCCGGAGAATTCCCATCCCGCATGGGGAACTACTCCGCCAATCCAAGCGCCAGCAGGTGCGTGGAAACCTTTAACAAACTCCTGTACTCTCTCTCTACAGTTGTTTGCCGATGTCGGATACCATCCTCTTGGAAGAACCCTACTCCGAGTACTACTCATTGGCAGCCCCCTCTTGTTGTCTCAATCAGGCTCAAGAGCACTCAGTAAATCAACTTGTTGAGTCTTATCGATGATTTCCCTTGCCTCTCATACTCTCGCTGCGTAGATGCCAACACAGAGATGCATGAACCGATTATGTCAGCGATAAGTTTTTTCTTGCAAGGGGAACAGATGTTTTCTATCATGTGCCCATGAGCTTGAGCGGTCGACGTAAAGAAATAGTTCAGTCCATTACAAGTTTTCAGGACAAGAACGGCTTCCCTCCCTCCTTGAGGGAAATATGTGCTGCGCTGAACCTGCGTTCTCCGGGAAGTCTTCTCAAGCATATGAGGCGACTCGAAGAGGATGGTATTTTGAAGAAGGTCCCGGGGAAGAAGAGGGCCTGGAGCCTTCTCCAAGAGCGTCACGCCATCTCCGTTCCTTTGATTGGCAGAATAGCGGCAGGAACTCCCATCCTTGCCGAGGAAAATAGGGAAGAAGACCTCCCCGTGGATCCCAGGTTATTCGGTGCTCCAGAAGCTTTTGCATTGCGTGTCAGAGGCGACTCCATGATCGGCGCACAGATTCGAGAGGGGGATCTGGCGATCATCAGGCCCCAGGATTACGCTGATGACGGGGCCATTGTGGCAGTGATAATAAGAAGAATCTCTACCGAAGCCACTTTGAAAATTCTCAAGAGAAGGGAAGGGCACATAGAATTGATGTCTGCTAACCCTGCTTATGAGCCCATGATTTTTACGGAAACAGAGGCTTCTGAATTGAATATCTTGGGAAAGTTGATTGGGGTCATACGCCGTAGACCGTAGAGTCCGACAGAATCATCGAGGCGATTGGACGTGATCACAACCCTCCATCAGGAATTTGCCTTGTAAATTCGCAATGCCCCATCCAGAACGTCAGGATAAGCCCATCATTATGTGCGTTTCACGAAGGACTTGCAGGCTCATTTGGCTGGTCCTCAACAGTACTCATATCCGTGAGGACATGGTTAGTAATGTCATCCACGATTCTTTTTCGATATTTCATGACAGAATTATCATTGGACATTACCATGTCCAACTGTCTTGTATGGATAATGAGATAGCCGATTATTTTTAATCGACTTTTCATGTAATCAGCATCAAAACCTTCGAGCCTGGCAAACGCGTTGTCCTCTTTGATCTCGGTTCTGAACCCCCACTGCTCTAAAATTTGCCCTACGAAAATGGCCCGTTTGACTTTTCGCTGCAAATCAGCGGCCCCTCCCTTGAAAGAGAAACTGATATAGTTCTCAGAAGCCCTGTCTCCCACCAGAGCCTCAACAGTGGAGAAATGGAACCCGAATCGCGAGGTGAGGCTACAAAAATGTTTTGACAACATGAAATAGTTTCGAGCTGCGTAAGGCGAGCGCATGGTAGGATCCAATGCCGGGTTCGACGTGGCCTGCATGAGTACGGACATAAAGCCCCCGGCGTCCACCGGCGGCGGTCCTTCCCAGGGCACGGCTATGACGCCCTCCCAAATGGCCAGCATGGGGATGGAAACAATGTTTTCAAGGGCGACATATTTTCCTTTCACATCCTCTCTGAATCCATCGTCCAAGTTTATGATCCACCACTGCATGGGTACATGACATACAAGCTGTTTGCTCGAGCGTTCGGAGAAATGATGTTCCTTTCCAAAACTGAACATTTCATGAACTGATTTTTCATGACAATATCTTGTGATATCGTGGAGGGTTTCGCATTTCTTCGGACGGAAATCCGGGGAATCCGGGTCGAGGAGATGCAATGGGGTGATGTGGCGCGTCACTTTCTTTAGGATTTCAAAGACAGGGCTTCCGGCCATGAGATTTTTTCTTACAGAGGCCTCTGAGAGAAGGGCATCTATCCTGCCCGGATAGACTCTTCTGCTTTCGGCATCCACAGTAACAAGGTCTCCATTGTTAAGGATTTCCGTAGCCCGAGTGAGTCCAAAAATAGCGGGCACACCAAATTCTCGCGCCACATTTGCCAGATGGCCGGCTACTCCTCCGAGTTCTGTGATCACTGCAACGGCTGAGGACAGCAGGGGAGCCCAGCGAGGCAAAGATTGGGCAGTCACCAGGACGGCGCCCTCGGGAAACTGAAGTTTGTCGGCATCATTTCGAACGATATAGGCATGGCCGCAGGCAACCCCGGGAGACGCAGTTACTCCGCCCGCTAGTTTGCTTTCAATCCCCTCGGTGTTAACACCACTCTTGGGATTTCCCGTTAGTTCAGTCTCGTTCAGTTGCTGTAAAGGTCTGCATTGCAGTATCAGTATGGAGCCGTCGGGATCTACAGCCCACTCGATATCTTGGGGATGTCCGTAATATTCTTCGAGGCGGACGGCTATTTCCGCCAGATCTACTGCCTGCTCATCGCTAATGGACTGTTCGGTCGCCTTGGGCCCTATCAATTCATTCCTACAAACACCCTCATCGGGAAAGCATCGAAATTCGATTTCTTTCTTGCTTATTGCTTTGTGCACAATGGTTTTCGGTGAGGTTCTCGACACGGTGAAAAGATCCGAGTCCACTGTCCCATCGACCACAGCCTTTGGCAGACCCCAGACAGAATTGATTACTATGCCCTTGTCCCTAAAATTCAGGGGATTCCGCGAGTACATCACTCCGCCCGCGTATGCATCAACCATGGCCATGCATCCCACACACATCAATACCTCTTCGTCCGGGATTCCACGTGCCAACCGATAGGTGATGGCAGGCAAGCCATACTTGCTTGCCACAATCGTCTTGTAAGCATGAATGAGATTCTCCTGGCTCACGTTGAGTTCGGACCGGAACTGCCCGGCAAATGATGTACCGGCAGCGTCCTCCCCCAGTGCACTGCTCCGCATGGAAACTTTAATGCCTGGTTGCATCTCTGCTTCCAACAACTGGTAAGCATCAATGATTTCCTTTTCGAGTCGCTCAGGCACAGGGGCCCTCATGATGACCTGCTGAATGTCTGAGCTCAACGTGAGAAGCTCATCGATCCTTTCCGTCGTCGCTGCTTGACTCCTCCTGTCTATCTCGATTTGCAGATCATTGAATCTCATAAATGCCTCGTACGCAGCCGCTGTTATCACGAAACCGCCTGGGACGGGAATGCCGACCTCATTCCTCAGCTCTCCGATGTTGGCCATCTTATTGCCGACTTGATCCGACATGTTCTTGTCAATCTTTTGCAATGGGAGCACCAACTCATCAGTCCTTAGATGCACCTGTCTTGCGGTCAGATCAGACTGTACGCGGGCCTCGATGGTCTTGAAGCGATTATACAGTTCCGTGTATTTTTTCGGCGCCAACTCGTCCAGATGCTTTATGATTCGAAATACGTTGACTGAAACTGCCGTGCATCGAGACTTGACAAAAGACATACCAAAAGGTCTGCCTCCTTCCAGGGCCATTTCCAACTCGGACATGATTTCAAGGGCTTTATTGTTTGCCGTGAGAAGAAGCTTGAAGTTGTGGTACCTAGAGGCAAAGGCGGCCCGGAGATCTTGTACCTCAACATCGCCGGGAAGGTCTCCGTGCCGCCTAAACAATTTTGAGAGTATGCGTGGCAGGTTCATTGTATATTGTCCATGAGAATACCTTCCCTGCCATCGTGCTGAGGTATATTACACCTCTTTCTTAGCTCCTGCCTTCATCTCCAATCCAATTCCTTCAAAAAGCAGGAGGATGGCTATCCCCCACCACAGAGTGTAGATAACATAAAATACGAGGGCAAAGGTTAGAATTCCCATCTTGGATCTAGCGCTCTCCGGGGCTATTCCAAAGAAGTTGAATCCAACTTCAACCCCTCTCTTGACCACTGTAGATACAAAAGCGGCTTCCTTGAATTTCTGTTGCCTTGTCAAATCCTTCTCGACCTCTTTGAGGATATTCCACCACACATAGGTTGCCTCGCGACCACCAAATCCATATCTCTGGGATAACTCAGAGTCGCGATTGTGAAACATGGAGTCTGCGTCTTTCAACGCTGCCCCTAGTGTCTTTCCGAGATCTCCCGTGAGCTTCACTTGTGAGCCCGCTAGAGATACCTGAGCACCGTTGGTGGTGAGAATCTTTTCCGCCATTTTCGCTATATCATCTGTTTTGAACTTCAAGCTTACCTCAAAGGTGGTTCCTTCAAAGGCTTGGTTTTGTTTGACAAGATCGGGTATGTAGTGCGTTGATCCTTTGGAAATTGAGTTGAAGAGTTGGTCTGCCGCCTCGAGGGCGTTTTTCCCATCGAGCAAGGGTATGAACATGAGCACAAGAATAACCATGAATGAAACAAACAAGAGGCTACCTTTTGCAAATGCTTTCTTGTTTTTTACCAGCATGATCATGCCTCCCCTCTCAGATATTTGATGTTTCCAAAGAACTTGCCGATTACCCAGATGGCAAAAATACCAATAACCACAAAAAATACGACCATGCCTATTTGATCCAATCCTTTGGCCAGGGAATCTGATATATCGATAACTTCCATCTGTTTGAGCTTGGATGGCAGTGCGAAGAATCTGTTGATGAAGCCTGCGAGAATTGAAACGGCATAGAAACCTCTAATGTAAATGCCTTTAACCACTTTGGTGGTCAATGCCCCCACTTGAATCCCGATCAGCGATCCAAGGAGCATGCCCATGGCAAGGGTGTAAAAAATGAAACCATAGATCGCGTATTGGGCTATGGACGCCAACCCTGCTGTAAAGATTATCTGGAGGATATCAGTACCCACTGTCGTGAATGAGGAGACTCCCAGTACGTACACGAATATGGGAAAGGTGAGAAAACCGCCGCCAACGCCCATGATTGCGGCTGCGAATCCAACCAAGACTCCCGCCATGGCAACAAATAGGGCAGGAATTTTCTTGCCTCCAGGTACCAGGTCTTCGTCAAAAGTTATTGTGGGTGGGATTCGTGCTGCCTGTAGCCGTGCGGGTAGACCTATCTTGCCTGAAGATGCGTCCTCCCCGTGGGGACTCTCACCCGAGTGTGCCCCCACATCGGTTCCTGCTTTTCGGAGCCGCAGGAAGTCGATGAGCGAATAAAATCCGAGGAACCCCAACAACACCACATAGACAACGCTAATAAAGGTGTCGCTCAACACCGGGTTGGCCTCATAGATGGCTCTGTTGATGAAACCTCCCCCAGTGACTCCGATACCGGAACCCACGAGAAAGGCGACTGCCAATCCCACCGACACATTCCCCAATTTCTTGTGTACGGCGGTGCCCATGATGGCCTTGGCAAATATGTGGAAAAGGTCTGTGCCGACGGCCAAGATTCCCTTTACACCGGCACTCATAAGGGCCGGGGTAATGATGAATCCTCCACCCGCTCCGATACAACCCGTGATCAGACCGGCGCACAAACCTATCACGATTGACACAATGAATATGCCGGTTGAGTAATAGGCGGGGTTGTACGCTTTGTATCCTCCCAGCACTGATGGCACATCAATGGCCAATGCTGCCGATATTAGAATGATCGGCATGACCATGAGTCCTAGAAGAATAAGTTTCTTCTTGTCTTTGAGAATATTCATGGAGGTTTCATAGTCCCAGCGAGCGTGGGCCTGAGATGCAGCCATGAACATTCTATAGAGTTGCTTCCCCCATTTCATGTCATCATTCCTCCCAGATGTTTGATGGTTGACACAATCCTTTTTGCTTTTGCAACAGCCATGCCAACCGCCAAAGGAGGAGACTCTTGAAGATGATGCAGAACCAGACACGCCTCCTGCAGATTACTTCCCCCGCAGATCACCATGGCTGCCGGCAGCCGTGTCAGAATAATTGACAGGTTGAAAAAGATCCATCCGGCACCGTGGTGCCCATTCACGGTCCTTTGAGGACTCAGGACAAGGAATCGGTCCTCTCAGTTACTCCCACCGATTGCCAAAGAATCCGGGAGAACACATTCCTTCTCTTCCTCTCGGCACCACTTCTTCTTGTAGGCATCTTGGAGTTTATAAAGCAGTTCATCAATGTCCATGGGTTTCATCAAGTAGTCAAAGGCGCCTAGTTCCATACCCTGTATTGCCACCTCCACACTCGCGTGTCCGGTGAGCATCAGCACTTCCACCGACGGATTGATCTTCTTTAGCTCCTTCAAAGTCTCAATGCCATCCATATCCGGCATTTTAACGTCCAAAACCACCACATCCAAAGGAATCTCTCGCATCAGACGCAATGCTTCATTTCCGTTCGACGCGGCGACGACCTCCAGTTTTCTTTTCTTGAGCCTCTTGACGAGAGTTTCCAGGAATTCAACCTCATCGTCCACCAACATGACCCTAAAATCATTCACCAGTCTTACCTCCCTTACAGGCCTCAGTAATCTTTTCTATGAGTTCTTCGAGTTCACAAGGTTTTGTGAGATAGTCAAATGCCCCAAATTCAATGCCCTCTCTGGCCGCCTGCTCGGAACCATGGCCGGTCAACATGATGACAGAGAGTTCAGGAACCATCTTCTTGAACACTTTGAGCACCTCTATGCCGTCCATATCTTCCATTTTGAGATCAAGGACAGCCACATCAAAATCATCTCCTCGCAATGCTTTGATACCGGCAGCGCCGCTTAAGGCGGTGGTGACATGGAAATTCCGCTTTGTCAGCCTCTTCGAGAGGATGTCAACATAACCTTGTTCATCATCGACCAGCAGCAGCCTGATCTTGGAGGGGAGATTACCTTGATCATCAATCATCTTTTTCCTCAGACCGCACCAAACTTACAGGTTGTGCCTAAGCAGACTTTTGAGCAGACGAATTTCCGTCCACGACCCACGGGATATGAACGTGAAAATTAGTGCCCATGCCGGCAGCACTGTTCACCGTGATGTCTCCACCCATTTTCTTGATGATTCCGTAACAAATGGAGAGGCCCAGCCCTGTCCCTTTGCCCACAGGTTTTGTTGTGAAAAACGGATCAAAAATACGCTGTAGGTTTGACTTTGCAATACCAGGCCCGTTATCAGCAACATCGACCACGACAAACGAACCATTGATCCTCGTCGAAATGTCTATGTTTCCTCCGGTCTTTTCCATGGCATCCAGGGAGTTGTTGATCAGGTTCAGTATTACTTGTTGAATCTCTGATGGAGACACATTCACTGTTGGAATGCTATCATGAAGGTGTAAATGAATCTTGACGCCACTGTATTTTGCGCGTTGTTCTGAGAGGGCCACTACATCTTCTATGAGTTCGTTGAGGTTCACATTCTTTACGGTCGGGTCTGTCTTCCGCGCAAAACTTAGCAGCTTGTGCGTAATCTCCTTGCATCGACGACCTTGCACTCTAATCTGATTGAGGGCCCTCTTGAATTCATCGAGATTCTCGGACTGTTGAAGAGTTTCTTCTTCTTTAAGATGGTCTTCCATCCACCCGGCTTCCTCAACCATAATCGCCACTGGATTATTTATTTCATGTGCTATGCCTGCCGCCAACTCACCAAGAGATGCCAG
>JAUPKT010000108.1 GCA_030837305.1 Thermodesulfobacteriota bacterium | reverse complement strand
TGCTTCAGGCGGTGCTCCAGCTCATCCAGAGAACAGCTCAGACTGACTGCCATGCCGGCCAGACTCATGAGGGCTCTGCTTTCATGATCCAACGGCGTACCCCCGCCTGTAGCGATAACAGCCCCTGTCAGTCTGGAAATGTCGTTACAGATTCGTTTTTCCATTAAGCGAAAATGGCCTTCGCCATGACGTGAGAATATTTCAGACACGCTCATATCAGCCCGTTTCTCAATCTCCTCATCCACGTCCACAAAAGTCATTCCCAGCAATTCTGCCACGGCCCGAGCCACTGAGGTTTTTCCTGTCCCCATGAAACCGGTCACCACAATGTTGGATGTCGTCGACCTTCCTCGTTCTCCCATAGTCTTGGACGGGCCATGTTGAAGCATGGATGGCAACTCCTCAAAGGTCCAATTCATATGCAAACCTCCACGGAGCGCCCTCCAGGTGTATGTCGTCGAGCCTCATGGACGTGAGCCGTGCAAATCTCGGAGCCATTTCTCCCACGCTGTCGCCTCCAACTTTTTCAATCAATGCGTCGGCAACTACGAAAGCCATCATGGCCTCTCCGATAATGCACGCCCTCGGTACAGCGCAAGTATCGCTCCTCTCGTAAACGGTCAGGCGGGGCTCTCGGGTAATGAGGTCAACGGATGCGATCCCTTTGGATGTCGTGCTGATTGGTTTCATCGTGGCAGTGACCACCAGAGGCATGCCATTGCTGATACCGCCCTCCACTCCGCCGGCTCGATTGGTTTTCCGGCACAACGTGTCAGTTCCGGTATCACTCTTGATGACTATTGCATCGTGAGCCTCGCTGCCGCTGAGTACTGAGTCGCCGACGGCAGCACCGAATTGAACGGCCTTTACTGAAGGTATGGACCCCAAAGCAGCGAACAACCTTGTACTTAATCTCCTATCCCATTGGACATGACTCCCCAAACCTGGCGGAATGTTGAGGCCGACGCATTGGAATGATCCCCCGAGCGTGTCCCCCTGATTTCTCGCTCGCTGTATTTCTTGGACCATCAAGATCGAGGCCGCCTCGTCAACACAGCGAACAGGGCTCCTCTCCACACGCTCAAAAATCTCACAGTAATCATCAACATCTATCAGGGGAACCTGGACAGTCCCGATCGCAATCACATGAGAACCAATGACGATCCCAAACTGAGACAGGAATTTCTTGCAAACAACGCCCATTGCCACCCTTGCTGCGGTTTCCCGGGCTGACGCCCGCTCGAGCCCCACTCGCAAATCCTTATACCCATGTTTGAGTGCAGCGGCCAAGTCGGCATGTCCGGGGCGAGGCACGGTCATTGGGGCCACTTCGCGATCTCGCCAATTGGAAAAATCCAGGTTCGGTATCACCATGCTAACGGGAGCGCCGGTAGTGAATCCCGCCATAACCCCCCCCGTGATCTTTGCGTGATCCTTCTCAATCGACATCCTGCCACCGGAGCCCTCGCCCTTCTGTCTCCGTGCAAGCCCCTCCGCAATTTCACTCGCCTTCAAGGGAATCCCGGCAGGAAGACCATCTATAATCACGGTGAGTTCCGGGCCATGGGACTCGCCGGCCGTCAAAAACCTCAGCATGACAGAGCAGCCTTTCTCATGATTTTCAAAGGAGCTTCCACGCCGGTCCAAAGGGACAAGGACTCGGCCGCCTGGTAAACGAGCATGCCCAACCCGTTTACCGCTTGGATGCCCTTATTCCTGGCGCACTCAAGAAAACGGGTAGAGGGAGGAGAATAAACAACATCGTATATCAGTTCGCACCTGGGGAGCCTAACATCCTGGGGCCAAGGGCTCATGTCTGCATACGGAGGCATTCCCAGCGATGTACAATTGATTAGGATATCAATGTCGGCGCCAAAGCCTTTCACGTGATCCCAGGATGCTGATTCAATCGAAGACTCAGGAAACCGCCCCCCAAAGTGGTTTGCCAACGCCTCAGCCTTGGGCCTGTCTCGTCCGTAGATCAGCACAAAAGCTTCTGCCTTGAGAAGGGCATAAACTACGGCGCGTGCAACACCCCCGGTCCCCAATACCAAGGCTTTCTTGCCCCCCGTGCTGATGGATCTTTCTTTGAGATCATGAAGGAAACCCAACCAATCCGTGTTGTCTCCTCTGAGCCGTCCCTGTACGATGCTGAGGGTGTTTACCGCTCCTATGCATGCTGCCTCCTCGGAAAGGCTATCAACAAGAGAAAGAACATCCTCTTTGAAAGGCACCGTGACATTGGCTCCCTTGAAACCCAACGCCTTGAGCCCCTCCAGAGCAGTGGACAGGGCTCGTGGTGAAACCTCCATGGGGACATATATCCAATTCATCTTGAGGTCCAAGAACGCTGAATTGTGAATCTGTGGGCTCCGGCTCTGCCTCACCGGATGCCCAATGATCCCCACTAGTGATGTTGTCCCATCTACCATGCTATGTTCGCTCCGAGTTGTTTCATGATGTGAAGAAATGAAGGAAAAGACTCACGAATTACCTCCCACCCCTCAACAATGGTCTCGCCATCCGCAACGAGACCCGCTACGGCAAGGCTCATGGCGAGACGATGATCTCCTCGACCGTTCACAACCGCGCCGGTAAGTCTCACCGGTCCCCGGACTACAAAGCCGTCCTCCGTAGGCTCAATACCCGCGCCCATTTTGTTCAATTCTTGAGCAAGCGTTTCGATGCGATTACTCTCCTTGTAACGAAGTTCAATGGCATCCCTCACGCGTGTAATGCCCTGTGCTTGAGTTGCAGCAACCGCAAGAACCGGAAATTCGTCGATCATCCTAGCCACCGTGGAACCTGAAATCGTTGTACCTTCAAGCCTTGAGTTCGTCACTCTGATTGTTCCCACCGGCTCTCCCATTTCGCCACCCTGGCCACGAATCTTTACGTCCGCTCCCATTTGCTTCAACGTGTCAAAGAGCCCTGTCCTGCCCGGATTAAGACAAATGCGGGGAAATTCCACCCCCGAACCAGGTATAAGTAGAGTCGCAACCATCAGAAAGGCCGCAGAAGATGGATCGGAAGGCAACGCTGCATCCAGCGGCTGAAGCTTTTCCACACCATGGGCCAAAGAAACCGTGTGCCCCTCCGAACCTTCTCCGCCGTGATGGATAGGCAGCCCCAGAAACTCAAAAAGACGTTCCGTATGGTCGCGGCTCCTATGCGGTTCCCTAACAGTGGTGGGACCATCCGTATACAAGCCTGCCAACAAAATCGAAGACTTAACCTGGGCGCTGGCAACGGACAACACATGATCTGAAGGCCTCAAGCGCGAAGGCGCAAAATTTAGGGGGGCTCTTCCCCCGGTTGACTCGACCCAGGCTCCTTTGTGAGACAGCGGCTCGATCAAACGGGTCATCGGTCTCTGACGTAACTGGGGAGAGCCGTCGAGAGTTGATGCAAACGACTGACCGGAGAGCACCCCGGCCAACAGCCGCATGGTGGTTGCCGAGCCGTTGCAATTGAGAGGGGAATCGCTCTGCTCAAGCCCATGCAGACCAACCCCTTCGATCTCCACTGCGGAACATGCATCAGCGTTAAAGACGTTCATCTTGACGCCAAGGTCTGTAAGGCACTGCATCATCGATCGGGTGACCCCTGCGATCAAGCAATTCCTGATACGAGAAGTGCCATCAGCCAGAGCGCTCATGAGAATCGTTCGATGTGACAAGGATTTGTCTCCCGGCAATTCGACACGACCGCTCAATGGGTTTCCCCGGACAATTTTCAAATGTTTGCCCATGATCCTCTTCTTCAATCATACACTTTCTTCAGCCCCGTCCTCG
>JAUPKT010000018.1 GCA_030837305.1 Thermodesulfobacteriota bacterium | reverse complement strand
TTTCAAAAGGATTGGGTGACTCATTCATATCGAAGGGCTTCGATGGGATGGAGTCTCGAAGCTTTGAAGGCAGGGTAAAACCCGAAAAAGACCCCCACTATCGCAGAGAACAAAAGCGCCACCGCCATGGCCGTGGGACTGAGGACCGCGGGCCACCCGCTGGTTTTCGAGAAGACGTAGGAACCTACAACGCCCAGAACCATTCCCATGAGTCCTCCAGACATGGACAGGACCACCGCCTCTATGAGGAATTGGACGAGGATATCCGACGATTTTCCCCCAACAGCCATTCGGATGCCGATCTCCCGGGTTCTCTCGGTGACGGACACCAGCATGATATTCATGATGCCGATCCCGCCCACCAACAGCGAAATGGCTGCTATGGCGCCCAATAATGTCGTCATGATATTGAGGGTTTTCTCGGCGGTTGCGAGGATCTCGGTAAGATTGCGGACGGTAAAATCCTTCTCCTGATTCCGCCCGATCCGATGTTTTCGCGTCAAGAGTTCATCAATTTGCTTCTCCGCATCAGTGATGAGGGATATTTCCTTTGCCTGCACGAGGATGGCGTTTATTTCATCAGGAAATGGTGTGCCAAAGAGACGGTACTGCGCCGTCTTGAGGGGTACGAAAACCGCGTCATCCTGATCGTCGCCTCGTGGGGACTGGCCCTTTCTGTCCAATACCCCCACAACGGTGACGGGTACATTTTTGATTCTGATGGTTTTCCCAAGCGGGTAGGCGTCTCCGAAGAGATTCTCTTTCGCTGTGCCCCCCAGAACAGCAACTTTGGCAGCATTTCTCTCCTCTTCGGCGGAAAATATTCGGCCGTACCCGATGGTCCATTCCCTTACCGGAAAATAATCATTCGTGGTGCCAGTGACCCTGGTCCGCCAGTTTTTATTGCCGTGAACAACCTGGGCAACCTCGCCCCACAGGGGTGCAGCCCTTCTTACCGCAGAGCATTCCTTGGCAATGGCTTCAGCGTCAGAGGACTTGAGCGTGTGGACCGACCCGGAGCCCAATCTTACGCCACCCTGAGAAGACGCGCCGGGAACCACCATAATGAGATTGCTGCCGATGGAACGAATTTGATCGCCGATGAGTTCACGGGCTCCGGCCCCCACCGCAACCATCAGGATGACCGCACCTACGCCGATGACGATGCCCAGCATGGTGAGTAAAGATCTGAGAAAGTTTACACGAAGGGCTCCAAGAGCGATTCCGAGCCCATCCATGGTGTTGATCATGCTATCTGTCCGAAGCGAGATTCATGCATAGTATACCAGTTTCGTGATGACACATGAAACTGCGATAGCGGAATGATTTTTTTCAAAGCCCGCAAAAGTCTCAGGGATGACGACATGAGCGGGGCCGTCGTTGCGAGCGTAGCGAAGCAATCTCAGGGTCAGCCTTGGCAATGCCTCACTCTTCATGTCATTCCCACGAAAGTGGGAATCCAGAAATCCTGGATGCCGCATCGCGTTCGGCATGACGACGCAAGGGTGAGTGCCGATTTGTCACAATCGCGGTGCCATCGTCGTGAACAAGTGGGTTCAAGGTATGCTATATTCAATTTCAGTCTCATTCCGACAAAACTTTTGAGAAGCGCTCTACCTTCCAGAGACGCACTCTCCTCCGGTGAGTAGCACCTGACATGGGAACGAGAGACAGTACGCCGATATTCAAGGAAACCCTCAAAATGAGGGCGCTGCATACCTCGCTGTGGGCTGGAGTAAGTCTTTTCTGGATTGCCGGCACAATCATCTTGGCCCTGGACAAGCGTTCCGTTTTCGGCCCGGTCGTCTTTCTGCTCCTGGGACTGCCAATCTTTCTATTGCCATCGATAAAATATGTTTTTGGCAGGGTTATCGTGGAAATCACCACCGATGGCATGTATGTCGAGACAACTTTTCCGAGAAGGAAAAGGCTAAAGCTGTTGGGATGGGAACAGGTAAAATCCTGTGAACTCAAATTTTACCCTGACAGCGGACATCTGGGTTTCTTCAAGAGCGGTCTTTTCAGCCCTTGGTCCTATGGGTTCCTTGCTGCAGCTTACCTGCGTTACGGTATGATAGGCTCGTTGCACTGGAAGCCGCTGTTCGGTGATAAAGAGGTTCATTTCCAGGTAACCAGAAACGGAGTCAAGAGCTTCATCGTCATTGACACAAAAAAGCCGTCCGATTTTGTAAAGGCAGTAGAGGAAGCAGCCAGTTCGTTCTTCAACAAAGATTTCAAGGTGACGGTTCAGGGAAAACCGAGTCCCAGGGAGCGTTATTATTTACCGGTCGTGGGCTTGCTGGTTGCCGTCATTATCGTTGGCCTGGCTATTGTAGCTGCCTTTATCATAGAATCCTTCAACAAATAAGCTGTCATCGCTCATGGCGTCTCGCCGATCGATTCCAGCACCCTGGATTCCTGCTTCCGCAGGAATGACAGGCAAAAACATTCCCACGATTCGCGTTTATTTTCGAGAACGGCTATACACCGAAAAAACTTTAGAGAACCGCTCTACTCTTCCGGCTTATTGAGCCGCACCAGCAGCCACTGTTCCGTGCGGTTCTTG
>JAUPKT010000107.1 GCA_030837305.1 Thermodesulfobacteriota bacterium | reverse complement strand
ACAATTTTGCAGCCCAATGGTTGTGATATCATCTCTCGCGAAGACAAACTGAGACCTAAGATAATCATGATAACGATGCTTCTCCAATAAACTGTTGACGTGACGTTACCATTTGATATCACAGCAATTTTACAGGTTGATATATGAGCCACATAGGTGCCACATCCTCAAAGGTTGAGGGGTTGTGAAACACCACCAGATGTTGTGGTCACTGGCCATGATAGTGGAAGCAAGCAACGTTGTTTCGTTGTTGTCTTACAAATCAACATTGCAACAACGTCCCGCAGGCCCACGATGTGCCAACGCCCCATTTTGCATTCGAAGCCGACTTCTGCAGCCTCCCCAGGGGTAGAACGACTGGGCATTGGTTCGGTTCGATTACCGGGTAAACACCGTGCGTATTCCAAATCAGCATTCGTCCTTTGCGCTTTCGTAGGGTTTTGCCGGCTCAGCGGCCATTTGGAGAGATGCCATGTCAATTAAGTCAAACACCCGGGGAGGGATAGTCTCTTTCAGCCTTTTGGCCAGACGCTCTCGGTCGTGAAGTTCACACTCCCATACAACTATCACATGCCATCCCAGCCTCTGAAGCGCTGTAACATTTCTTCGGTCTCGTTTAACGGTTCTCGCAAACTTGGGCAGCCAGTATTCTTGATTCACTGCTGGCGTGGTGGCCCGGGGGCATCCGGCGTGGCGGTGCCAAAAGCATCCGTGGACAAAAACGACCGTCGAATATTTGGGGAGAACAATGTCAGGATTGCCTGGCAGGTCTTTCCTGTGGAGTCTGAATCGAAAACCAAGCTCATGCAACAATGAACGCACCATCTTCTCAGGGCCTGTATCTCTTGAGTGGACCAGCCTCATAATAGAGCTTCGCTTCTTGGGCGAAAATGTATCCAAGACGGTACCTTCAGATCAGAGCGATTTTCAAGCTCGGGTCGGTCTCTGTCAGGTCAATAATGCGGTTATATTCATTTACCAGTTCCTGAAGTCTCGTGGGTCGGTCGGCATGCTTGAATTCGCTCCACTCGTAGATATTCGCCACAAGAAACTGCACAATTTCAACAACATCTACTCGGTCCTCGATATCCGCAGCCTTTGCCAGAACAGCCGCACCCCCAATCCCGTCTTGTGTGGTAATGATAAGCGGCCTGAAACCTTCGCTAAGATTGTCTCGGCATTTTCGAATCAAGGCTTCAGTAGGCGCTGTGGTCACATGGATAGCTGTGTCGCCCACAAGAAAATCACCTTTTCTCTTTCCAGGAGCATCGGCTACCGAAAATCCTTTGTGTTCAATCTTCACTCCCGGCAACAAGATTCCCAATTTGGCCCCTACCAGGTGCTCCATAATGGCCCCGACGAACATGGTACCCTGGCACTCTTTCTGGCGAACAAAGGCCGACTCGATCAGTTCGGAAATAATTGTCCTCAAAGACTTGGATGGATCCGGCCTTAGCTTAAAGGGCATGGACGCAAAATATGCTTTCGTCTTTTCTATCCACCAGCCCTCAATTATCGAGAAATCAAGCAGTCGTTCTTTGTGCAAAGCGTTCAGGAGCTCAAGATATGCCTTCATCCGGCTCATGCTGCCCCGGCTGGTCCTGCCTCCCTCTTCTGCAAGAACCCTGGATATGCCGTAGTCTCCAAGAATGGCCTGCACCGCCGATCGGCTTAGGCCTGCCACCTGCCCGCCCTTAGGAGTAAGGAAGTCGCCCGGGGAGAACGGGGGTTTTAGCTGGCTTGCATTACGGGTGAGAACCAAGACAACACAAAGAGGGCCTTTTGAGTTGATCGCATGGTCTTCGTCAAATTGTTTGAGCTTCTCAATGACTTTTGATTTTTTCATAAAGACGATGCCTTTCTAGCATGAGACAACGGCGGTCAGATATTGCTGGCGATGGCGTAGTCGGCATTGGCAAGTGTTTCCCTGTGGCCGGACGAGATCATATCGGAAGGCCGGCTAAGACTCTCGAAAAGCGGATTTAGGTAATGTCTGGCGATCCAGGCCACGACGGGTACGCAGACTGCATCACCGAAACCAAAAAGCGCTTGATTCAAAGGGACTTTCACAACAAACCGGTCTGCCCCCATCAATCGCGCGCACTCCCTGGGGGTGAGAAGTCTCGCCTTTACGGTCCCATAGCCTGCCTGCACAAGGATTTGCCTTCCGCTTCCGCCGCGTGGCGTTCTCAGGCAGCCTGCGATCCCGTCCGTCCGCAATTCACCCATTGATCTCCCTTTTCTTATGCGACGAAATACAGTGCCCCACGACCATTGCTGCTGGCCCATCATGCGCCGAAGCTGTTCATAGTGTCTTTCACTCATTTGGCCTACGAGATAATCAGACCTCTCTTTAGTCCACCAATATGGGGAATCGTCAGGAAGATCCTCCAGTATTTCAGACAAGCTTGGAGCTCCATCGGGCGGCGGGGGCAGGTCGCGAAGACCCCAGATGATTTCAGGATGCCCAAAGATGAATTGTGCCAACGCTTTTGGCCGAACAGGGCTTTCATAGAATGCCAAGGACTCCCTGAGTTGCCAATCTCCACTGCAGAGATGCCCTATCACGAAGAGCCTGACGCGGCTTTGAGGCACAAACCGCGCTGCATCAATGATAAATGCATCTACCGCATAGCCGAGTTTATTAAGAGATTCCAAGGCGGCCTGGAAGTCGCGACCGCCGTGGGACGATAGAAAGCCTGCAACATTTTCGAGAAGGACAATTGGAGGACGTCTATCCCCCATTTGATCCAGAATGCGAACAAAGCCCCAATAGGCTGAGGACTGCTTGCCGCCCAGACCTTTTCTCATGCCAGCCAAAGAAAGATCATTGCACGGGAAGGAGGCCGTAGCCATTCCAACAGTTGGGACCTGTTCAGCGTCAAGTTCATGGATATCGCCAACCAGGAAATGGCCATCGTTTTCGCCGAAGTGATCGCTGTACATCTGAAACTTATCCTGGGCGATGTCATTTGCGAAAACCGCCTTCCATCCCTCTTGCTCCAGGCCGATCCGCATCAACCCGATGCCTGCGAAGAATTCGGCAAATGTCTTTTCAAAAAACATATTCTTGCGCTTATTCTAATATTTCATAGTTGTTTCTGGATTCATGAGAGCATCCTCTTTTTCATTTTCTCAATATACGCGATGTCGCCTATCTGGTCAAGCGGAAGGGCGAAAGCGATCTCCTCCCCAATGGTACTTTCACAGAACTCCTACTCCCAGTGTATGGACAGTGCTAAATACACATCGAAGGGTCGGCTTTATTTTTCTATCGTCATACCTGAATGTTGCACGAATTTGATCAAGTCCCGTGCAAGAAATCTTTTGCAAGGCAGCGAGACACTCTTTTATAATCCAAAAACTCACTTTCCCACCTGATTACCCACCTTTTTCTGCGAGGTGTGAACCGAGAGCCTGGTATCTTGTCGTGTAGTATACCGTTCCCAAATGGGTCAAAACCATTTGATACCACTCAGGTATATGGTATTATTGCCAATTGCAACATAAGAGCCACACTCCACATGCCGCCCCAAGATTCTCCAGGTGCCTCATGAGGCCACCACCCCATTTTTATCGGGAAGACATATCCGATGCTTGAGCTCCTGCAATGCGTCTCGGAATTTGTGTGCCCGCATCCAACGCCATATGGTTGACTCATTGACGCTGGTTTGAGACGCCACCTCGCTTATGGTTCGGCAATTCAGGAG
>JAUPKT010000106.1 GCA_030837305.1 Thermodesulfobacteriota bacterium | reverse complement strand
CCTCTTTTCCTGACTCCAAAATTGCGTACGACCCGAAAAACCCCTGTTTTTCCCCAAACACTTTCAAGTTGGTAAGGCTGACTACATCCACAATATGCGGAGTAGATTCCAGGGTCTTGGTAATGCGTTGTGTTGCGTTGAGCAGCGTGCTGCCTTGAGCTTCTGGAACGTTCCCCTTGATTGCTATGAGGACATAGTCCTCCGTGCCGAATGTCGCAAGAAACTCCTGGTAACGCTTATATTCGGCGGTATTTGTGTTCAATCCTGCTTTAAGGGTAACATCAACGCTCATCTGAGGAACGCAAAGCGCGAAAATGCCGGTAATCAAAATGATCAGACCGACCATGGCTTTTCTGTGGTCAACTATAAAATCGGTTCTTGCCGGCTTTTCCAGGCTGTCCATGGAAATCCGTTTCCTTTCAATGATTGAAAAAATATTCAGAGAGTGGGCTTATCCCCGAATTGGGTGACAGAATCCTCCACTCTTTCGAAGCTACCTGCTTTTTCTTGAAGGCGAATCAAGAATTCCTCATAACGCATGCCAAGTCTTGCTGCCGCTGCTTTGCAGCGCCTCTTTTGAATGTTCAAGGTGATGAAATAACCGAGAAATCCAAATACCGTCGCCAGAAGCACAGCGGCCACAAACCACCGCAAGAGCAGGTCCGACCCCAGTTCGGCAAAAGCGACGAGTGCTTCCCAAAAATAGCTCTTGTCCATAACAGGGGTCATAAGCTTCTCGAACCGCTCAAAATGGAGGTTTATGGACCTACAAAGGACATAGGAGCCAAGACAGTAATAGCCGTAATACAGCGGAATCATGTTGAAGGGATTGCTCACTAAAGTGAACCCTGCAGCCACTAAATAATTGAATGAAAAAAGGAATCGGAGAAAAGCGAGGATCAGCAATTGGCCGCCGACAGGTATAACAAAGCCGATTATAAGACCGATGGCCACACTGGCGGCATCATAGCGAGGAGGATTACGAGACTTCACGAGAGGCTCAAGAAAATTGTTGAAGAGCCATTTGCGAAGATGGGACAAAGACCCTACTCTTGTCTTGGAACTCTCGTTAGAAGAACCAGACTTACTCGGTATCTCCGGCTTCTCAGGTACCTGTAATCCACAGTCGCCCGATGAAGTGTCTCCGTTATGCACCTGTAACATAGAGCCGTTCTCGAAAGTAATCACGAATTCGGTGCATGGCACAGACTGTCATTCCCGCGGAAGCGGGAATCCAGGAATCCTGGATGCCGGATCGAGTCCGGCATGACAAGGCAAGAACCAGTGGCGATTTCTCAAGGGCATATCGTCCTCGTTGCGAACATGTGGGGTTAAGGCATACTATCTTCAATGTTTGTCTGATTCCGACAAAAATTTAGAGAACCGCTACAGTACTGAGCTTCGTCCGGGTGATTTTTCACTGCGCCGACTGTCACCTGGCAATCACCGGTGGAGATTCGTCAGGGTCAAGGACCCGAATTTCCCGAGTAAGCACGTTTCGTATGGGTTTAAAGGTGAGTATGACGGATTGCATGAGAATGAGATCAGCAAGCAAAGCAACCAGGACTGCAGCGCCTCCAAGAAACCCAAAATATATTGCCGGCTTGGTTGGGGTCAAGGCAAGCATCAGAAACCCCAAGAACAGCGTTATTGACGTTGATATCATCGCCCGGGCAGTCTTCTGATACGACTGCCGCATACAATCTGCAACGCTAATATCGGGATTTGTTGATCGGGTCATCTCTCGTTTAAGCTGAGTAAGATAGTGTATTGTATCATCAACCGACAGTCCGATTGCTATGGCAGCGGCAAATACGGTAACATTGTCCAATGGAATCCTGAGCCAGCCCATCATACCGAATATAACAGCCACCGGAGGAATGTTGGGAATAAGACTGATTAGTCCCAGACTAACCGATCTCAGTTGGATGATGAGAAGAATCGTGACCCCAATGAAAGCTAGGACCAGGGACAGTACTTGGGAATCAACCACTTCGCCGGCCTGGGAGGCAAATACTGCTTGTTCACCGGTGACCGTGACTTTGTCTGTTCCCATAATGTTGCGAGCCGTTGAATCCACTGATTGGACGATTTGGGACATGGGAGTAACCGACGAATTCTTGATTTTCACTGAAATGTGGACCCGGTTGAACGATGGGTTGAGATATCGTCTTAATAACTCTTTTCCATCCGTGCTCAGGGACATGACCGTGAACATTTGAGATGCAAGACGAGGTTCATGGAAAAGGTCCTGCGTGGTCTTCCGGCCCTTGGAAATCAGATTGTTCAAGTATTCAAGCAGCGGTAAAGGAGAGTCAAGGCTGTCAACATCGGGCAGCGCCAACAAACTTCTCCGGAGCTGCGCCACTTTTTCCCATGCATCTCCCTGCTTGAAGAATTGATCAGGAGCTTCCACAACAAGTTCCAGGGAACGAGTCGGCGCGAGATTATTTTCAACAAACCTCACATCGGAGATGACCTTGCTTGAGTCAGTAAAAAGGTGGAGGATTTGAGTATCGGTCT
>JAUPKT010000105.1 GCA_030837305.1 Thermodesulfobacteriota bacterium | reverse complement strand
TGATTGGAACAACAAAATTTCACTGGAGAGTAAGAGATAGACATGACGGAGATGACATCTAAAGAACGCGTTCTGGCCACCATACGTGGAGACATACCTGATCGTGTGCCCACAATGACTTTTGGTATTGACCCAATATTGGTCAAAGAAATCGGGAACGGTAGTCTGGGTAGAACCTTTGACATCTTGGGCCTCGACGTATATCCCCTATACTGCCAAAACTGGTGTCAAGGTGTGCCCCTCAATGCCGGACTTACTCAAACAATTGAAGATGATCAACAAACAAGTGGTGGCACTTACGGGGGGTGGAACGGTGTCGATGAATTTGGCCGTATCTGGACTCGGGGATCTTACACCGGAGGCGTGTTCAGGAAGGCGGATGACATCCAGCGCTATGTGCCGGCACTCATGCTCGACGAGAGGATGGATCCTACAAAAGCGAGATCTGCTATAACAAGCAGACCGGATAAAGCCTTTTGCCTGACGACACATACTGGCCCATTCGGTCTCACGATCGAGAGCATTGGTTTTGAGGATTTTTTTTATCTCTACATGGATGATCGTGCTTTAGTCGAAGAACTTCTGTGGGAACGCACGAAATGGTTCGCTGAAATCGCCGCTCGAGGCGCTGAGCTTGGGGCTGATTTGGTATTGATGGGAGATGACGCAGCGTTCAAAGGCCGAACGTACATCTCACCAGTAGAATTCGAAGAACTAATGGCCCCTCGGTACAAATACATAGTTGACAGGGCCGGGATTCCAGTAATTTGGCACTCTGACGGATACATCACCCCCATCCTAAACACGGCGGTAATATCAGGGCTTGCCGGTGTCCATGCGCTTGAGCCAAAAGCTGGTGTCGATCTTGCGGAAGTGAAGAAGGTTTACGGAAGTAAACTGATTTTGGCTGGTAACGTAGACTGCGGGGAGCCACTAATTCTAGGTGATTTGGAACTGGTAAGACGCGAAGTCAGTCGCTGTATGAAACAAGCTAAGGAGGGAGGCCGTTACATCTTGTCAGACAGCAATTCGATTCATGCTGGATGTAAAACGGAAGCCGTCAAGGAAATGTATCGATATGCCAGAGAATTGGGCCAGTACTAGTGAACTGCGTGAATAAAACCTGGCTCAGGGGTGCCATATGGAAGAATTGAATCAAATTTATAATAGCGTTCTCATCGGGAAAGCCCCCGAGACAAAGGATCTCGTGCAGAAGGCCGTTTCCGGGGGTCTTTCCGTTGGAAGCATTATCTCAACTATGAATTCGGCCATGGAAGAAGTGGGTCAACGATTTTCACGAAATGAAATATTCCTACCCGAAATGATGGTCGCAGCCCGCGCCATGAAATTCGGCATGGAAATCCTGGAACCGCGTATCGTTGGGGAAGCGAAGGACACCAAAGGTAAGGTACTTATTGGCACCATCAAGGGTGACCTCCATGACATCGGTAAGAACCTGGTCGCAATGATGTTCAGGTCCGCTGGGTTCGAGGTAATCGACATTGGAGTCGATGTGACTAAGGAGCGCTTTCTCGAAAGTATTCAGGCCGAAACGCCTCAACTGTGCGCCATCTCAGCCCTGCTAACGACGGTGTTAGCTAATCTGGCCGAAACAATAGCCTTCTTGAAGGCGTCTGAAGTAGGCGAGAAATGCAAGATCATCATAGGCGGGGCTGCTGTCGACGCCGGCTTTGCGGAAAGGGTTGGAGCCGATGGATATTCGGATGATGCGGGAGCGGCAGTGCAAATGGCGAAAAGTCTTGTGCAAAGCGGTATATCCCAGATTTAGCAACGCAACATTAATCTAGCCCGTACAGGAGTATGCGCCCTTTTATGAGATCTCAAGACCCTGGGAAAATCTGCGATAAACTTTGGTACTTGGGACACCCGGAAACCGGGGTCTACTTGTTGGAGGGCCGCAATGAATCGATAATCATCAGCGGTGGCACGAGTTATATTGTGCCCGCGCTGATGCGCCAAATGCGGGAATTTGGCCTCAAAGAAGAGCTGATCGGAAGTATACTAATTCTACACGCTCACTTCGACCACGTCGGGATAGTTCCATTCTTCAGACAACATTATCCCGGGATAAAAGTCTATGCTTCGGAGAGGGCTGGGCAAATCTTGTCAGAGCCGCGCAATATTCTTACTATCAATGATTTCAGTCACCATGTAGCTTCCCGCATGGGAATGAGCCGTGAATTTTCCGAAGGCCACTGCGATTGGCCTGTGGGACTAGATCTGGAAATTGTGAGCGACGGAGACATCATCGACCTTGGTGATGTTGAAATCCTCATACTCAAGACTCCCGGACATTCCTCCTGTTCCATTTCAGCTTATGTGCCGAAACTCCGGGCGCTTTTTCCGTCCGACGGTGGAGGAATCCCTTACAAAGGCACTATAGTTGCGGCGCCAAACTCGAGTTTTAATCAGTATATTGAAAGTCTCAAAAAAATGGAGCCTCTCGAAGTTGAGTATTTGTGCGCAGATCACTTTGGATACATTTACGGGGATGAAGCCGGATCATATTTGCGCCGAGCCATAGAATCCGCATATGCTGAACTTGAGCGTTTTGAAGACATCTATCGTAAAGTAAGAGATATAGACCTTGCGGCGCAACAAGTGGCGTCATCGTTTCTGGCCGAAAACCCGGATTACTTTTTGCCCCTTGAAATCTATCAGGGGATATGCCGTCAGATGATGAAACAGATCTCAAAATACGTGGACGCTTAACTCATATTGCGCTGATGTTTGATAAGCGACCTTATTGTCGTGATCATGTTTTGCTCCAAAATAACTTCCGGCTGCGTCATGAAAGTGTTGCTATGGCATGGCCTGAAAGTAGCTTTGAGAGGTCATTGTGATCATAATAGCGGAAAGAATAAATTCGTCCAGAAAGAGTATAGCCCAGGCTATCGAAGCTCGGGATGTCGAATTCATCCGAAGCGAAGCCACGCGTCAGGAGGATGCCGGCGCTCACTACATAGACGTCAATGCAGGCAGTATGGTCGGAAAGGAAATCGAATGCCTGCATTGGCTGGTCGACACGGTTCAGGACGTTACAGATTTGCCGCTCTGTATCGA
>JAUPKT010000104.1 GCA_030837305.1 Thermodesulfobacteriota bacterium | reverse complement strand
CATACGCGCCCACGACGAAAACCCTGATCATGTGCAGTAACACGAGTATGACCATAATTTGGCCGGCCCAGTAATGGATGTTTCGGATGAAAAAACCATACGGTACCATGTGAGTAATATTTTGCACCGATGCATACGCTTGGGATGAATGAGGGATGTAATAGAGAGCCAAAAGGATGCCTGTGATTGCTTCAACAATGAACATCCACAGAGCCAGTCCTCCGAGACACAGGCTGTACCTCAGGCTGATGGCTTTACGGGGAACAAACCTGGGGTGGAGATGGAAAAGGAATTTATGGAATGACCCCTTCTTGAGGTTTTCTCTCTGCTGCAATTCACGTGTCTCTACATTTGTTACAGGTACGCAATGCCCGATTTCAACGAAAATCGGAAGTTCCCAGGGGATTCTACTGAGATCGGCGGGCCTTTTCTGAAACCATGAGCGTGGTGGAATTAACTTCTTGAATATGCAGGTGAGGCATCCCTTTGGCAGCCGGGCCCTTTTTCATATTCCCCTGGATGTCAAACTCACTTCCATGGCAGGGGCATTCGAAGAGGTTTCTTTGAGGATTCCAATTCTGTTTGCATCCGAGATGGGGGCATTTATCATCCATAGCTGAGACGGTATCTTGGCCTTGCATCTTCACGAGCCAGACCCCGGCCTCCGGCACATGGAACGGAACACCCGGCTGAACACGAGATAGGATTTCTTTGGGAAACTCACGCTTTCGGCTTGCTGCAAAGCTGAAAGACACAAACTTGCCCATCCCCCAAGCGGTTATTGCCGACAGGAATCCGGAAGTAATGATCACCATGCTCTTGAGAAAAGATCTCTTATTCATTGAAAAAACGCCTTGAGCATCGTCTACGGAAATCAGTGGTTGAAATGGAGTGCCGGTGTAATGAAATTCGTTTGCTTTAGGAGCGGCCTGCCGTTGTTCGACAGGCCACTACAAAATGTCGATATTGGGGGACTGAATCAGCAACCTTGAGTCGGCAACTTCACCGGCTTCTTTGCGGCGCCTTGGGCCTTGAGTTCCTTTTCTGCATCTTCTTTAGTGGGGAACGGCCCTTTTACGACGGACTTGGCGTCCGCGGGCTTTTGATCCGTAACGGAAACTTTACCCGCGGCATCTTTGACCACATAGAACTCTGCCGCGACAGCGACGGTACTAAACGCAAAAGCGAGCAGTGCCGCGGCTACTACCAACGACTTGAGCAATCTTCGCATCTGTCAACAACCTCCTCACAGACATCACTTGGTTGGCCGAAGCATAACCTTTCGGCACAATCATTTGTCGTAAGGGTGCCATTTTTCTCCGAGTCGCGCAAGCACAAACGCAAAGAGAGCCATAACTACAATTATCGCAGCCATCAATTCCTTGGAGGTTCCAAACAACTGCCACAGGGTGAGTCTCCCCATGTCGAAGCTCTTATAAAATGCTCCCCAAAGAGGGAATCCCGCTGCAAAAATCCAGATGCCCACGATCATTCCAACGAGGAAAACAATGCTGTCGATCTTTCCGGACACCACCCCCACAATTGCCGTGCCCGGGCAGTACCCACCAATGACAAAACCAAGGCCAAACAGAACTCCTCCCACCACCTGCGGCAACAGATACGTCTTCAGGAGAGAATGCTCAAGAAGGACTTCGTAATCAAAGAGCCCGAGGTAGCTGAGGAGAAGAAGGCCGACCATGGTAGTGCAGAGCGCGGAAAACATGACGCGTAGTACCCGCATATCTCTGAAATAGAAAATACTGGTCAAGTTACGGGCATCGCCGAATCCGGCGCGCTCAAGGACAAAACCGAAGAAAAAGCCTATCACAAGCGCAATCCACAGACTTGTGGCCAAACTGAACCCCGACAACATATCTATTGGGCCTGTCATGACCATTCCCTCCGTACGAAATAAGCTGCCGTGAAGGCAGTGGCAAAGACCACCAACATAAACGCCCAGCTACCCACCGCCATGGTAGCGCCTCCACTGAGAGCCTGACCGGATGTGCAACCCATGGCAAATCGTGTTCCCACGCCGCCGATGATGCCGCCGACAAAGGCCAGGAAAAGTCTCAAGCCTGCCCCGGCTGTTGGGCCTCTCCCGATAACCACGCGGAATCTTCGAGCTGTTATAACTGCAACCAGACCACCGAGGAAGACACCCACGACCTGTACCACAACCCAATCAATCAAGGGATGTCGGGCGCCTGGACCGTAAAACTCCTTGAAATACGCATTGGTTTCTGCAAACTGAGGCGTCACGCCATGGGCAATCACCGCTGCACTTCTTGCCACGGCCCCTGATGCGCCGAGGCCCGTTCCCATGAGATAAATCGTGGCCAACAACACAAGCCCCAACGCAATCCCCGCAACGTATGGATTCCAGAATCCCTGGGCATAATCGGGCTCTTTCATCTTGCGACCGCCTTTCTGATGGATGACTCCATCACTCAAATCGTTACTTTGGTTTTTCCTCGGACCCAGCTCCTGAAGTTACTCTGAAAGCGGCTTCTGACAAAACTTTTTCCGGTACTCCCAAAGACGCAGACTTGGACCTTTCAGCGACGACGTTCTGCCAGAGGATGGGAGCCGGATCGTTCACCGGCAGATCCCTGGGACAGACCATGATCCACCGCGAGGTCAATTGAAAAATGCCGGCAACAAGGATCGCAACAGCCGCAAGGATGATCGTTGCAACAAGACCCGCGGTCATCATTCTGCCTCTCTTGGCATGCGTGCTGTTGTTCGCTTCTGTTGTCAACCCGGAAGATTCAGGGCCGGTGCCTTCAATTTCCTCAGGGGACGCGGAAGTCTCCGTAAGGTCTTGTTTTGCTTCATGCTGTGGAATGTCAGACATGGTCATGCTCCGTGGCTTATAAAAAGGTTCTGATCCTGTCAAAGAATTTGGGGTGGCGTGCCGGAAAAAATGATCACTGCCCTGAGACTCATCCCACCCACCAATACAAGAAGGTCTGCTCCTACTACGAGATGCTTGGGCATCTCGCCGAATTCATAATATTCTATGATACTGAGTATGAAGGGAACTACGATCCCCAAAATCACCACCAAGCCCCAGAAATATGGACTTAAAACGCCGGATATCAACATTCCCGCGGAAACTGAGGCCTCGGTCGAGCGCGTCAGAGACATGAACACCAGGAGCATGAGCACCAAGGCCTCCACGGCCAAGAAAATCACGTGACCCAGTGCAAAATTAGAAAGAGTCTTGACGGTCCTGATATCAATAATGGCCGCACCGATCATGGCCACCGCCAAACCCGTGGACATGGCCGAGGCAAGAAATAAGACCGGCATAAGCGGAGTGTTCCAGAACGGCACTCCGTTGACCACTGCAATGAGCACACCGGTATATGTCGCGGTGGATACTGCCAGTAAGCTTCCATTGATTTCGATGGCCAACAAATATTTCTTGGCGATTTTCCCGATGAACGCGATCTCATTCAAGGCCGCCGCATAAAGGAATGCCACGGGAATAAACAGCGAGAGAATAATGACGCCCCATGCGATCATACTGCTTGGATTGACCACGAGGTAAATCTGACGCCAGGGCTCCCACAATCCAGCCTCGAGATCCAGCACCAAGCAGGCAGTACCTACTGCAACGAGCGGTCCAGCCGCTAGTGAACCTGCCCGGGCCAATGCCTTTGACCAGTCAGGAGCGAGAAGTTCACAGGCCACGGCAGCAATAAACGCGCCGGATCCTGCTCCAGCGAGGAAAAGATACGCAATGATCAGCCAACCCCATGCGCTCTCGACCATGGTCAACTCCTTTTGTAGAATATTTTCGGCCTTGTACCCAAGTCCGGCCGCAAAGGTTGTGCCCTGTTCTGGGCAATAAATTGTGAGATCTCACTTTTTGGATCGTCCAAGTCGCCGAAGATCCTCACCTGAGTGGGGCATGTGGTAACGCATGCAGGAGTACCGCCTTCTTTCACGAGTTCGATGCAAAACCTGCATTTTACGACAATCCCTTCATGGTGTTTGATAATCCGGACCTTGTACGGACATGCTTCCATGCAATACTTGCATCCTACACAGGTCTTGGGATTGACCAGGACGACACCCTCGGAGGTTGTGTAGGTGGCACCGGTGGGACATACCCTTTGGCAAGGAGCATTCTCGCAATGGTTGCATTGCACGGGAATGAACTCAGCCCCGTAACCGGGAAAGCGCCCTTCTTCCCTTTGCTTGATCCAATTGTAGGCTTCATCAAATTTCAATTCGTTCTGATTCTGGCACGCAACGCGACAAGCGTGGCATCCAATACACTTTGTCGTATCAACTGCGATCCCATAACGCGGCATGGTTCGATTCCTTATGAAATGATTATGTCTTTTCTACACGCACGACAATCTCATTGGACATGATATGGCCCAACACAGGGTCAAAATACGTAGGCAGGAAATCGTTGTATGAAACACCGTATCCAAAAGCAGTTTGCAGTTTTTTCGCGTACACTCCGTACCCGCTGGGGACAAAAATACAATCGGGATGGATACCTTCGGTGACCCTGGCCCTAGCCCGTCCTCTCCCCACTTGATTACTGATGGTCATGCAATCTCCATTTTGAATGCCAAGCGCACGAGCCCGATTCGGGTGTATCCAGACCCGTCCTAAATCATTCACCATGGTAATTTCTTTGAGGTACGGCTGATTTACGGTGCGGGCATGGGTGTGATGGCCCTGTTTGCCATGTATGAGCCGAAAGGAATGGGGATCTTTCAGGTCCGGCGCCAGGAGAGGCTCTTCCCATTCCGGCAATTCCGGCAAGCCGGCATCCTTCAATATGGAAGAGGCTATTTCAAGCTTTCCGCTGGGCGTCTTGAAGGCCGGTTCTCCGGGTTTCCACTGCCCCCCCAGATCGATGACCCCGTCCTTCTTAAGCTGTTCCAGAGTTATGCCGAGCGGAGCCAATCGAGCCTTGTTGTAGTCTTCCAGAGTAAAATTGAAGTATTGACCGATACCGAGGTGGGGGGCCATACCAATCAATATGTCTGCAAGGGGTTTGGTATCGTAGAGCGGTTGCACCACCTGCTGCCGGATTGCAACCTGCTTTGAACTGTAGCTATGATTTGTGTGAACAACGTCGTCTCGTTCCAAATAGTAGGACTCGGGAAGGATATAATGGGCAATTGACGCTGTCTCAGAGGGAACATAGTCAAAGCTGACAAGCAATTCTAATTTCCTGTACCCCTCTATTACACGGGCAGGATTCGGGTTGGTCCTGAGGGGGTTGTTGTGGTAGACAAAACCCGCCTTCAATTTACCTTGAATCGCCAGTTCGGGAATGGCTTGGCTGATGCCGATACCGGCAGGGGTGAGGGGATATCGATCCGGATCTGTGCTCCCATCGGACATCGGCCCCTCCACCTCCGGAGGCTCCGGATATTTTTTAGGGTCAAGTTTGCCCAGTTTGACGTGGGGATGGATGTAGAGACCGCCCAACTGATTGAAGTTACCCAGCAGTCCGTTGACGCATGCAACGGCTCTCACCAGTTGTAAGCTGTTCTTGTACTGAGTGCCCATTGCGCCGTGATAGCCGCGATGTAT
>JAUPKT010000103.1 GCA_030837305.1 Thermodesulfobacteriota bacterium | reverse complement strand
GAAAGTATTAGCGACGTCATATTTGAGATCGACCTAAGAGGCGTGGTCACCTATATCAGTCCAATTGTCCGGAATGTGTTCGGATACGAAGCGAAAGACCTCATTGGGAAGACGTTCCTGGAATTCGTTCATCCGGAAGATCGCTGTCTCTTGACCAAGAGATTCTCTGAACTCACCAAAGGGGCCGAGTATCCATTAGAATATCGAGTAGTGACCAAATCTGGTGAGGTCCGACATGTCCGGACATACACAAAGCCGATTATTAAGGACAAGACCTTCGATGGGGCCCGAGGGACACTCATAGACATCACTGATCGCAAGCGAGCAGAGGAGACTATTCTAGAATCGGAACGTAGATTTAGCTCTATCACCAATTCTGTTTTTGATGCGATCATCCTAATTGATGACAAAGGGAAGATCTCTTTTTGGAACCCGGCCGCTGAAAGGATCTTCGGTTACAATTCTAACGAGGTGATGGGAAAAGATGTCCATGAGCTGTTGGCGCCTACTGAATATCATGCCGCTTACCGTTCTGCTTTTAAAGACTTTGCCCTGTCCGGCCAAGGAAAAGCATTAGGAAGGATAAACGAGCTTGTTGGTCGTAGAAAGAGTGGACAGGAGTTCCAGATAGAACTGTCTCTCTCCGGTTTCCAGATGGATGGTCATTGGCATGCCGCTGGGATAGTCCGTGACATCACTGATCGCAAGCGAGCAGAGGAGGCCCTGAGGGAGAGCGAGGAGCGATTTGGGAATTTCCTGAACGCCAGTAAAGACTTAGTGTTCATAAAGGATCAAAATTACCGCTATCTATTTGTGAATAAAGCAAATCAGGACTTTTTCGGGCTGTCTGAGCAGGAGATTATTGGAAAGACTGATTTCGAATTGATGCCGGAGAAACTTGCGGAAGAATGCCTGAAGTCAGACCAACGGGCAGTCACCAAAAACGATATAATAATAGATGAAGAGAGATCCGCTGAAAAGATATTCGAGATTCGAAAATTTCCAGTAAGACTTTCACATAAAGAGATTGGCGTTGGGGCATTTATAAGGGATATCACCGCCCGTAAGCGGGCAGAGGATTCGTTGCGGGAGAGCGAAGAGAGGTTTCATGGGATGTTCGAAAGGCACAGCGCCGTTATGCTCCTGATCGAACCCGCTACTGGTAGAATACTGGACGCTAACAAGGCTGCGGAGGAATTCTTCGGTTACACAACGGCTCAGTTACTTTCAATGTCTATCCAGGACATCAACTCATTGCCCCCTGACGAAGTTGAAGCCCAACGCAATTTGGCCGCAAAAGGGCAGTGCAACTACTTTATTTTCACCCATCGACTTGCCAGTGGGGATGTTAGAACAGTGGAAGTTTATTCCTCCCCTATTAAGCAGAAAGGAGCTCTAATCCTCTTCTCGATAATTCATGACATTACTGACCGCAAACGCCTGGAAGTAGAACGGGTTGAGTTGGAGCGCAAGGCTCTGCAAGCTGAGAAGTGCGAGAGTCTCTGCATGATGGCCGGGGGCATTGCCCACGATTTCAACAACCAGTTGGCGGTGGTCTTGGGTAACCTTGAGTTGGTTCTTACGGATGAGACTCTCAATCCTGATACTCGACACAGCGTCAAGAGCGCCGTTGATTCGGCAATGCGATCAGCGGAACTCTCTCGTCAAATGCTGGTCTATTCGGGAAGCGCCTTTTATCTTCCGAAGGATGTGGATCTCAACGAGGTGGCGCACAAAAATGTGGATCCGCTCAAATCGGCTGTTCCGGAAAACACTGTGATCCATTTGGAAATAGATGAGGATCTGCCCTTAATTCAAGGGGACGCCGAACTGATACGGCTAGCAATGACGAATCTGGTCATCAACGCTTCTGAGGCCATAGGCGACAACGCAGGCCATGTAACGCTGAGAACCGGGGTTATGGATTGCGATCATACCTATCTGAGCCATAGCCGAATTGAACAGAAGCCTGAACCAGGGCGTTTTGTCTTTCTGGAGGTTTCAGACACTGGTTGCGGTATGGACGCCGAGACTCAGGAAAGGGTTTTTGATCCGTTCTTCTCAACCAAATTCTGGGGTCGTGGCCTGGGCCTGGCCGAAGTAATGGGGACCATCAAGGGCCATCAAGGCGCTATAATAGTCAATAGCGAAGTTGGGAAGGGGACCACAATCAGGATCTTGTTTCCAGCGTCAGAAAAGCTCCGGGATTCTTGCGTTAAGGCTAAGGATGTAGCCAAGCCTAAAACGCCGTCGCCCGACAGCGGCTCCAGGCGAAAAACTATTCTGGTAGTTGAAGATGAAACAGGGGTAAAAGATCTTGTCGTCAGACGTCTGGATATCCTTGGCTATGATACTATCACCGCCGCCGATGGAGAGGAAGGTGTTCGTGTTTTCCGGGACCGTTCGAATGAAATTGATCTGGTCATGCTTGACTTCAAGATGCCCAAAATGGATGGTTTTGAGGCTTTCGGAGAACTCATACGCATTGAGCCGGATGTCAAGGTTATCCTTAGCAGCGGTTACACTGAAGATGTAGTCCTTGAGAGATTTCCTGGTCCCAGACCTGCCGGGATTTTGCACAAACCCTACGATATGGATACACTCAAGGCCGCCCTGGGGCGATTGTTGGGGAACGATGGTTGAGGCTGGCGTCTCTCATTTTGAACAGGATGGACATGTACGGCCAGCATGTCATTTCGACCCCCGGGAGAACATTCATGCCCTGGCCGGGCGCAACCAGCAATGAGAATACGATTCTGGAAGCGGGAAGGGGTATACACATACAAAATCTGTTCTGGCTTCCGGAAAGATCTCTCGTCGCAAGGCTCGCTCGAGATGACAGCCAGTAGGGGTAGTATATAGGCGTCCGTGCCCACATCTTTTCGGGCGTAGGGGGGACTGTGTCCACCAGGATTGAGACCTCGAAGGTCGGTACGCGGAAAATAGTCGGACACGGTCCGACCTTGTAAATCAGATCCGTATGTCCCGCAAAAACAGTGGGTGGCTTCCTGAGAATGTGAGCAAATAAATTCTGTTGTATTGCCAACTAGCCAGCCACACTCTATACTAGAAAACTGTGTGATCATTAAGATGTGGAGTCATGGGTATGGTTCGATCTGTTGAAGTGACAATTGACGAGCGCGAAAAATTAAGATTACGTGAAGTGTTTCTGATCCGAACTGAGTAGGAAGCGTCATGTCTAGAGAAGATGTCTTATCCATTTTGAGAGAATACAAGAAACAAAGGCGCCACCAACATGGAATTGTTAAGCTGGGTATATTCGGCTCCACTGCCCGCGGCGAAGACAGTCAAGATAGCGATGTTGATGTGGTGATTGTGTTTGAAAATCCCGACCTATTCGACATGGCTGGTGTAAAGCGCGATTTAGAGGAAATGATTCATAAGACTGTAGATATAGTATCATATCGTGAAAACATGAACAACTTTCTTAAGCAACACATTGATAAGGAAGCTGTATATGTATGACAAGGAACTCGTCATTGAAATACTGAGTCAGATCCTGCACGCTTCGTTAACCGCTATGTCCCGTTTTGAAGCCATATCTGAGGTATCTGATTTTACCGGCTCTCCGTCAGGTATAGAGAAGATGGATTCAGTCTGTTGCAGCTCATTGTTATCGGTGAGGCAATCAAGAAGCTCGACAAGATAACTGATGGTTCACTTCTGTCAGACTATCCGGAGGTTGACTGGCGCAAAGCAAAAGGGATGAGGGACATCTTGACACACCATTATGCGGATATCGATCCCAATGCAGTCTTTTATACCTGCAGAAACAAGATACCTGCCCTGAGTGAGACAATAAGGCAAATTATTTCAGACGTTTCCTGACCGAACCTTGGATCTCTCGTCGCAAGGCTCGCACGAGATGACACGCACGCAAAACGTTTCTAAGGATATAAAATCATGACCGATAAAAAGGACCTGGACAATGTTAGCAGCGAGAGCGTTCTACGAGACGCCGCTGAGGATCAACTCGGCAAGTCTCCGGATGTGTTGCATGAACTCAAAGACCTAACTCCTTAAGAAAGATCATCCACGAACTCCGGGTCCATCAGATTGAGCTGGAGACTCAAAATCCCGAACAGGCGTCCACATTTCAACAATAATTCTAACCCCAACAAATTTCCTTTGGAATTGATTAAAGACTCATATAAACTGTAAATCTTATTACTTTTATCATATCGTTGATACTGAAGAATATTACGCTCAAGCCCTCCCTCCACTACCATGCATAGCTTCCCGTCAGGAGGAGCCCGCCATGCAAGACAAAGACAAAACCAAAGACCAGCTTATTGATGAATTGAATGAGATGCGCCGCAGGGTAGCAGAGCTGGAAACTGTTCAGGCTATAGCCCTGGATGCTGAGAATGCGCCTTTAAGCTATCAGTCGCTAGATGAAAACGGCTACTTCTTGTCAGTTAACAAGGCATGGCTGGACACCCTGGGTTATTCCCGTGATGAAGTTATAGGAAAGTGGTTCGGTGACTTTTTGGCCAGCGGCTATCAGGACCATTTCAAGATCAACTTCCCCAAATTTAAGGCAGAGGGAGAAATACATGGCGTAGAGTTCGAGATGGTCAGAAAAGATGGCTCAATAATTTCAGTTGCTTTTGAGGGGCAGATAGTACGTGACCAATGGGGAGGTTTCAAACAAACTCACTGCATATTTCTGGACATCACCGAGCGCAAGCGGGCGGAGGAATCGCTTCGGAGCATAGAGTGGATGTTGTCCAAGGGCCAAATGGCCAGTGGAGCCACGCAAATTACAGAAACCGAATATACTCCTGTCTATGGCGACCTGTTGCAGTTCAACACTTCCCGCGTGATTCTCGATGGCGTTGGCCAGTCGTTGCTTGATGACATCGTTAGGGATTACCTCGATCTGCTCGACACTTCCGGCTCTGTTTACGAAAAGAATGGCGACTACGCCCTAGGTATTTTCTCATCCGGTTGGTGCCGTTTCATGGATCAGGCTTCACGCCGGTTATGCGACACGGAAGACAACCACGAGGCGCTCGGCTGTGGCAAATGGCTCTGCCATGAATCCTGTTGGTCAAAGGCGTCTAGGGTATCGATTGAAACCGGAGCGCCGGTGGACATCGAGTGCGAGGGTGGCATCCGCCTTTACGCTATTCCAATATGCGTGGACGGAGAGAGTGTCGGTTGTATCAACTTTGGCTATGGCGATCCCCCGCGCGATCCGACAAAGCTAGAGGAATTGGCGACAAAATACAAAGTGACAGTCGAAGAACTTGTCGAGCATGCCCATGCCTACAAATCCAGACCTGCCTTCATAATTGAACTGGCCAAGAGACG
>JAUPKT010000102.1 GCA_030837305.1 Thermodesulfobacteriota bacterium | reverse complement strand
CATCATGCATTGCAGAGTAATTCAGGCACAGGCTTGATGGGTGAAGATCGCTTAACTTCCGCACAAGTAAACAGAATTCAAAAAGAATTGAGACAAATCTCCCGCTTCAAGAAGAACAACAAGTTACTTGAGATAGGTCCTGGTTGAGGTTGGTTTCTTATCCATGCGAAGCTAGCAGGTTGGGAGAATTGGGCGGTGGAGGTCAACAATGTGGCCCGGACCAGACTGAAAACTCTCGGACTAGACAAGGTGCTTGATTGCCCGGCAGAAGAAATGGGCACTCCTGATGATTACTTCGATGTAGTCAGGCTCTGGGACGTCATAGAACATCTACAATCGCCATCCATGGTTCTCAAAGCCATTCATAAGTCACTACGGACGGGAGGCCATCTTCGTCTGTCAACTACGAATTTTGCCTCTTTGTCCCGCATGATCAACGGGCCGGACTGGGTTTATCTCAATGGTTCCGATCACATCTTTCTGTTTGAGCCTCCTACCATAAGGTCTCTTCTCACCCAAATGGGATTCGCGAGCATTCGTGTTCGAACCCGATCATTCAACCTGCGTCGAAAACGCTACCATCCGGAACAGGACCTTTCCCCTCGGTACCATGTTCTTCTGCCGTTCAGAAAGATCATAGATGAACTGATCCGGATGAGCAGCTACGGGCACCAAATGATCGTAACTGCCCAGAAAGCTGAGTGAATTTATGGCACTTCTCAAGACTTCTCATCATCATCGCTGTCTCAGGAATTGAGCGGCCGGCCGAGGCATTCGCTTTAGTGTGGGGGAGAGTTTGGATGCCGTGGCCCATAAAGCCCGACTGAAGGACTGGCCGACATGAAAGGCTGACTGTGCACCTGCGGCCAGTCCAAACAGAGACATTGCTCCACGCTCACTCACCGGCAAGAAACCCGCTTCGTGGCGTTTTTCTCGCAGTCTTCTTAGAATCATGGGAAGTGGAACCTTCACAGGGCACACGTCGGCGCAGGCGCCACAGAGAGTCGTTGCATCGAGGAGAGGGTGCGCTTTCTGCATGCCTTCAAGGAGCGTTGTGAGGATAACCCCCATGGGGCCAGGGTAGGTGGATTCGTACGCATGGCCGCCAACCAAGCGATAGACAGGGCATGAGTTCATGCACGCGCCGCACCTAATGCACTTCAGTATTTCGAAAAACTCTCCCTTCAGAATGTCGGATCGCCCGTTGTCAACCAAGACAATGTGAAGCTCACGCGCTCCGGTGGTATCATCCTTTCTCCTTGTTCCTGAGATTACCGACATATAACTGGTCATGGTCTGACCGGTTGCAGACCGAGGCAAGAGACGCATGAACTTGGGTAATACCGAGAGAGAGGGAAGCATTTTCTCAATAGACACCACCACGATGTGGAGCGGTGGCAAGGTCGTCACCATGCGACCGTTTCCCTCGTTGGTGAAAAGGATGATACTCCCTGAGTCGGAGATGGCAAAATTTGCCCCGGATATGCCTGCCTGAGCTGTGAGAAAATGCTCCCGCAATATCCGTCGTGCCATCTTCGTGAGTGCAAAGGGGTCTTCACTGTAATCCAAATGGAGGCGGGAGGCAAAAAGCTTCCCCACTTGCTGCCTATTCTTGTGAATAGCAGGGACAATAATGTGTGAAGGGTGTTCTTGAGCCAACTGAATGATGTACTCGCCCAAATCCGTCTCGACGACCTCCAACGCCAAATTTTCCAGGTGTGAATTGAGTGCGATTTCTTCGGTCACCATGGACTTGGATTTTACGACCTTTCTCACATTGCGGTCCTTCAGAATATTGCCGACAATGCTGCACGCCAAGGCTGCGTCAGCAGCTCTGTAAACAATTGCCCCAGCCTTGGTTGCGGAGGCTGCAAACGCGTCAACATACTGGGAAAGGCCCGATAAGACATTCATCCGAATCTCGGAAGCTTCCTCTCTCCATTCTTCTATTGGCTTAGCAGTAAAAGCGTCCGACCTTTTCTTACCAAATATTTCAGTGGCGTGGTTCATGGCTTTGCGGAGGGACGGATCCCGAAGCGCGGTGGCAGCATTTACTCTGAAAGGAACAGGTCTCCATTTAGGACTCATTGCAATCCCTCCTCAAGAATGACTGCCAAATGCTTCACCTGAATGTCCGATCCCCGCCTCTTCACGGCATCCTGTATATTCATCAGGCAGCCGTGGTCACAGCCGGTTACTGTGTCCGCTCCTGTAGACAGTATCGTATCAAGCTTGTCGTCTGCCATGGCCATGGAAACCTCGGGAAGTTTCATCATGAATATCCCGCCGAATCCGCAGCAGCGGTCTGCATAAGGCATGGGCCTGAATTCCGCACCTTTCATAGATTGTATGAGTAATAGGGGCTCTTCTCGAACATTTAATTCTCGCGTGAGCTGACAAGAAGCATGGTATGTAACGACTCCACGGCCAAGGAAACCTTTTTCATGGGCCTTGAGCACATGAACCAAGAACTGGCTTAACTCGAAAATTCTCTCCCCCACCTCCACGGCCTTCTCCTTCATGCGGTGATCATGCTCAAACAAGGAAGGGTAATGGTTCTTGACCATTGAGGCGCAGGATCCCGATGGAACAACTATGGGATCGTGACCTGAGAACACCTTTATGAAATGTTTTGCTGCGATTCGAGCCTCCTTGGAGTATCCCCCACTATCAGCCGGCTTCCCGCAACATGTTTGGCCTTTCGGATAGACAACCTCGCAACCAAAATGACGAAGAAGCTTTATTGCAGCCTCCCCTGTTTCCGGATAAAAGGTGTCCACAAGACAACTACTAAAAAACTGAACGCGCATGATTTCTCCTTCACTGTAGTACCGAACACCAAAAAAAGAGAAACTCTCTGGCGAGAGGACCGTTATTGGATTATCTTTCCGATGATTTCTTGATATAGTGACTCATAAAGTGCAGATCCCACAGCGTCGAGGCGTCCATGCAGGGGCGTGAGATCCTCAAGATGCAAATGTGGTCAAAGATCCCTGGGTACGCACACTCAATATACTCCTGTTTGACCGAAAAAAGAAAAACTTCGTTTAGAAAAGAAAATCTCGCAGGAGATCTCACTGAAGACCATAATTGATGAGCATCTGTGGTAGGTGGGAGGCAGAGGATTCACCCATGAAACTGATGCTGCCATATACCTAACAGCTTCAAGGGAGGATAGAATGAGCAATCCGTTAGATCCGGTCAGAGCAGCCTTCGATAAGGCCGTTGGGCCTCATCGTAAGAGACAAGTGTTGATTGACGAGTTGAAAGAACCTGATGTGGGTAAAGAGCGAAGGGCACAAATGGTGGAGGAATCAGGACGGCTCCGCGAAGAATGGCTTTCGGCTCTCATTGAGCTGCGTAAAGCAATGGATCAATGCCCGGAGCTTCGAGAGAGGCTCGACAAGTAGAGACAACCTATATGTCCAGCGACAGGCATTTGCTTATGACAAGGGACAACCATGACCTGTCTCCTACAGAAAAAGAATGTCTTTCAACACCCTGTAAAGGCCATCAGCGCTCACTGTGGTGGCTGCCCCAACCCTTCCTGGTCCCTAGTTTCCCGGTTACCGTTTCTCTTCATTTTTCATGAATGTTCATGAGTTCAATATTGGTTTTGGTATCTTATGCTTCGTTCTTGACTTTTTTCCGAAATGTAGATATGTGACCGCTCAAATCGGCCGGACAGCATGAGGCCTGCATGCACATTCGATAATAATTTGCGTTCAGAGAGACAACATGCACTGGGAAGCCGGCGTGCCTGCAAAGCGAGGTGAGGCAGTCCGGTTTTTGCTTAGGTGGGTGGCCGGCCGACTTGTCCCTTGGATTCCATAGTGGCATGAGATCAAAGCCAAACACAGGACCCTAGTCATGAAGGTCGACGAGAGCAGAGGGGTCTCCTCTCCTGAGCCCTCATCCAGCCAAAGTTACAATGTGCATTGGCTGAGATACATCGTCGAAGCGATCTATATTCGAAAAGGAATTTTCTTTGTCTCCCTTCTCATCCCTCCCTGCCTTGCCCTGATAATAAGCTTCTTGATGCCGAAAGTTTATCAGGCCTCTACCAAAATATGGGCACAGGAACAACGCTCGGCTGATCCCTTTCGAAGGGAACAAGCCCAGTCGTCATTTCTAAAGGATCAACAAGGGCTCATCCTGAGCAATGTTGTTGCCACTCGTGTTTTGGAAACTTTGCCGCCCGAGTATTCTTCTGGAAAAACTGACGCAAGCATCACCGATCTGCCCCCCGCACAGCGGGCCGGCATCATAGCCAAGCTTCAGAAGAATGTTGAGGCCAAGATTGATCCCAGGGAGGGAGGTTCCAATTTCATTGAACTTAAGGCCAAGGGACGCTCATCAGAAGAGGCGGCCTATTTGGCAAACCTCTTCGCCCGAACCTACATAGACTATTACTTCGAACTCAAAAGCGGAATCGCTCACAGCTCGTATAGATTCCTCGAGACCCAGCGTGATCAGGTTGCAGGACAACTTAAAGAGAGTGAAGACAAACTCCAAGATTTTGAGGCCAAGCTCGGTCCCAAGTTGATTCAACTCATCGAGCTGCAAAAAGAGTCGTCTTCCTCCAGTTTTTCGGGGTCTTTCAAATTTATGGAAACCTATGAACTCCTGGCCGCCGATTGGGCAGAGAGATCGAGAACCGACGCACTCTATCAGGATCTTCGTAATGAACAGAAGGGAATGTTTGTCCCATTGGAAAGTAGTTCCAAGAATCTCTCTCAAGTTCATCTGCAGGACAAGCTGGTGGATCTCAGAGCCAAACTAGCGGAGGTGAAACAGCGTTGGACCGATACTGCACCGGAGGTGCAAATGCTTCAGTATGAAATCCAGTCTGCGGAAAGCCTCCTTTTTCAAAATAGAAATGTGGAAACCCTGGCAGGAAGAGAAAAACTTGATTTCATGCAAGAGCGGACAAAGCAAATCGAAGAGACTATGGGAGAAATAGCTGCCAATCGAGTAACCTTCGAAAATTTACGGAGAGAGGTTCAGAACCATGCCGAAATCTACAAGAAGGTGCAGCAAGAACTGGAAAGCTCTCGAATGGCAGCGGAAATGAGCGTTTACAAGACAGCGAGTATTGTTGTGATTGATGAGGCCGTGCCTCCACTAAGACCAGTATCTCCCAACAAGGTACTCAACTTGGCCATAGGTGTCTTGCTCGGACTTGGCGCAGGTCTTTGGCTCGTCCTGTTCTTCACGTCCCTGGATCAGACAATTAGACGGCCCGAACAGGTAACAAGCCACTTGGGTCTGGACGTCTTGGGGTCTATTTCCTCCTTTCAGAAAAGTAAGAAATGAGCGGAGTCGCGGATACACCCCTCCCCAGACTATTCCCCAGTGGCCCCAATAGATAGGACGAGCCCGGTAAAGGAAATGAGTGGGCACACCTTTCGGCCGGCTCAAGCAGAATATCGAGGTTTGCACTGAAAACGCCTTTCATAAACAATCCTTTTTTCGTTGACCTCATTTCCAGGATCCGCTCCACCGCAATCGGCCGGATATTCGAAGATTCTACCGTCGTCATGGTGACCCAACTGTTCGCTATGGCGATGGTTTTCCTTTACTCCGTGGTTACCGCATCATGGTTTGGCGCTGGTGCTGAGATGGATGCCTTTGTCATGGCCAACACCGTCCCCAACTATATTATCAATCTTGTCACAAGTGGTTTTGCGGCTGCCATGGTTCCTGCCTTCATATCCGCCATGAAAAATGAGGGCCATGAATCTGCCCAGAAATTATTTTCCAACCTTAGCACGCTATTGATTGCAAGCTTATTAGTGATCGGAATCATATCCATTCTCTCAGGAAAGTATCTGCTGGCACTCATTTGCATAGGCTTTGATGCCCAAACGCTTAATCTGGCCGCTAACCTTTATTACATCTTGATTCCATCAATGATCGTTACTGGGATTACTGTTCAGTGGTCGGCAACACTCAATGCCTTGAACTCTTTTGCCATGCCCGGAATCGCACGAGGAGTTCAGAGCTTGTTTGCAGTCGTGTCCGTGTGGCTCGTCGGCAGTATCTTGGGGATATATGTTCTTCCCGTTGGGGTGTTATTCGGAGCTGTAATTTATCTGGCAATTCTGGGTCTATGTCTGGCAAAGAAAAATATTAGCCTGCTGCCAAGTTGGTCAGGTTTGAGCCCAAGAACGACGCAAACCCTAAGACAATATTTGTCGATGTTTATCGGCGCTGCTTTCTTAGGCTCAACTTTGTTGGTGGACCAAGTGATGGCATCTTCGCTAGGGCAGGGGAGTGTTGCTGCACTCAACTACGGTAATACCTTGGCGCTAGCATTTCAAAGTTTGGTCTCAATGGCCTTGAGCACAGCAATATTACCTCATTTTTCAGCACTATCCAGTGACGGGAATATCAAGGAGCTACGTCGCACTCTTGTTTTCTACATTCTTGTGATGCTGATAGTAACCGTCCCCATTACCCTCGCAACGTTTCATTGGTCTGATCTTATTGTGCGAACAGTCTATCAGCGGGGGATGTTCACCGAAGACGACACTCAAATGGTAAGCAGCGTGCAAAGAATGGCCGTTTTACAGGTCCCTTTCTATCTCATAGGGATAACCGGAGTAGGGTTTCTTTCGTCAACTTTTCAGAATCAAGTACTGATGAAAGTTAGTCTTATTACTACGGCGGCAAAAATCGGGCTAAACTTCCTCCTGATGCCCAGACTAGGGCTCCCTGGACTCGCGTTGGCTACCTCATGCATGTATATTTTTTCCTGTGTCCTCATTCTTTATACCACATATTCCTGGATAAGACGGCGGGACAACTGACGGTTATTATGGAACGACAACCATGATGCTTCGAAGCAACCTCCAGCTTGCATTAGGAATTTTTGTCATCGGTTGCCTCGTGTCTTGTGTAGCTTTCTTCAACGCATATCCCAAGGAAGCTGTCTACGCTTTATCCTTCTTCTCATCAATTTCTGTTTTGGTGGAACCTTTACTGGGGTTGACCCTAGCCGTTGCAAGCCTTCCGTGGTTTGGTTTTACCCTGATCCCAGATGCTTTCTCGATGACCAAAGGCGTGACAGCTCTTACAATCGTGGCTCTGGTACTCAGACTGGGTATGGGCATATTAGCTTTTCCCAATATATCTAAGAGCTTGCGATGGTACGCATTTGCCCTCGTGTTCAGTCTTACTACTACATTGTTTACACCCGGTTTCAATGAGCTTTTTCTGGAATCAATTCAAACTCCTGTTTTGACAGGCTTCTTCCCTTTTCTATTTGTAATAATTCTCAGAAACCATGATCAACTCCGTTTCTTGTCGGTGGGAGGAATTATTGCGGGATCAGCACTGGTTGTGGCGATCTTGATTCTCGGCATCGAGGCTTTTGTCACCTCAGAAGTTCAGATGAGGTTATCGGTCGGCACCAATGAAAATGAATTGGGGCAAATACTAACAGTATGCCTTGCCTTATGTCTCATAGTCGGTGCAGAGACGACATTCACGT
>JAUPKT010000017.1 GCA_030837305.1 Thermodesulfobacteriota bacterium | reverse complement strand
TTTTGCCTCCTCCTGGGCCCGCACCGCTTCTTTTTGGCCTTGCTGCAGATGACGAGCGGCTTCCTTTTCCTTTTGTTGCATGATCACCGCTTCAGGAGAAGCCTGAGCAGCCGGGGACGGGGGCAAGGCAAGATACCCGAGGGATAGGTACAGGGCGAGCATCAATGATCTACTAACGAATTTCTTTGCTATTTGCCCCATGCTCCCGCTCCCTTCTCAACTGCATCTGAGAAATTAAGATTCGTACGGGTTCGCGACCGAACCTCCTTGACCATGCCGTAATGCTAGCCCTCGGACATCTTATTGTGCATCTGAATCATTTCATCCTGCATACTCTTCGTCTCGTTTCCTGAAACCGTACCCTTTTTCAAGCATTAAAACATATCCACCATTTGTAGGTGCCTCTTCCCGTGAAGTCTGCGCGTCGAGCGCGGCGGGAGGCCCGGCGCATGTAAGGGTGATTCCGGATCGCTCTACTAGTTCACAGATTCAAGAAGCGCTTCAGATTGTTGAGTGGTGATGTTCATAACCCTTTCAGCCTATACAAGCATTATGCATGCCAACTATGGTGATTGGGGTGTTGTTTCGCATAAAGCCAGTGCTATTAATGAGTTAGCTAGAGCCATGTCGTGCGGGATGGGATGCGAGAGGTCGGCCGGAAAAGGGCGAGTGTCCTAGTAACGGACCACACTTTCCGCGTTCTTTATTATATTGGTAGGTTAGAAATTCATGGAATGTCTTAAAGTAGGTCAGTCTGGCTCGAGTTTGGTCTGGTCTGCGTCCCCAATCCCGAAACGCTTCATGTGCCGATAAAGAGAGTCTCGGGCTATGCCCAGTGTCCGCGCAGCACGACGTCGATTCCCTTCGCAGCGCCGCAGGGGCTCCAAACACAGCGACTCGATTACCTCATCGGTAACATCATGAAGCGTGCGTGCTCTGGAAAAGTTGATACGTGAGACCAAGCGTCGTCGCTCGCGTCAGCCGAGGGAAGCACCAGGTTCAACGCCTTGCCGTCGGATAGGATGAGTGCGCGTTCGATCACGTTTCGTAATTCCCTGACATTTCCCGGCCAATGATACCTGGACAGCGCAATGACAGTATCGGGGGGGACCGCTGGGAGAGAAGTCAGTTGCAGGTCTTTGACCAGCCGGGATAGGATAGCTTTCAAGAGTTCGGGGATGTCCTCAATCCTGTCACGCAGAGGCGGCACGGTTATCATAAGCACGTTCAAACGATAGATGTAATGATGGAAAATCATCTGACGGGCCAAAATGAACCTGACTGACCGACTATAAGACACCAAGTTAATCCACAACTCCCTGATAATACGGAGACCAGGAATCATGTGGCCCGTTAGTGGGACACTTGCCCCTTTTTTCCCTACCGCTCGTATCTCACTCCACAGCTCATGACTCTGGCTAACCATATAATAACCTTGTGCTCTTCTGGCAAACCACTCCATTGCCATAGTTGGCACGTAAAATGCAGGATCGACTGCAAAGGGTAATGGGGTGCCGGCCGAGTAGTCCTAACGACCCTCGAGACCCTACATGTCAAATTGAACTAATAGAGAGGAACAGAACGTGAAAAAATTTGTGTTACTATTGGCTATCTTCGCTCTTGCGGCTAGTGCACAGGCCCAAATTTCAATCCAATGGGGTAATGGAAATGATGATCCTTCCGAAACTTATGTCTACCCGTACGTAGACTCCGACGGGAGTGTCGTGGTAGGCCGCTACCAAGCCGGATCGGATCAAGGGTCTTATGATTACTATGACACTTACCCTGCCAATCGCAATCCCTATGCTGGGGCGATTGGTAGACATGGGCGCCGCTTCTACTACTCCGACTAAAGTAGTTTGTAATGCCTCAGTTGGAAATGGACAAAGCCTCCGTTGAAAATAGTCACAAGATTACGGGGGGAGGACCATGAGGAGGCGAATTGGCTACACATCTCTGGAGAAGGTGCGGATTCTCCAGAGACACCTGCTTAATCAAGTTCTCGCATCAGATTTGTGCGATGAACCGGGACTCCAGCCGACCGTTTTTTGCCGTTGGCAGAAAGAGTTCTTCGAGCATGGTTCGGCTGCCTTTGAGCGTCAGGGCGACGGCAAGGAGCGTCAGTACCAGCGGTGTCGGAGGAAACCCCTTGAAGACAGGATCAGGCTTAAGACCGGGGTGTTCGCTGAGTTCATCGATGTACTGTTTCAGACATTTCCAGAGAAAAAGGTTGTTGGTTTCTGATTGTTGAGTCGCCCCCTGCCATTTTATCTGTTCGGTCTTCTTGACAGGGTGCCGGTGTAATGAGCCCGTATGCTATCATTGGGTAAGTTCATACTGTTTTTTGCTCTCCCCTGTTCCCCCGTCATTGATTGTCTTCAGCTCCTCTATACGTTTCCGTCTGGTGTGCTGTGAGTAACAACTCGTGAAGATGATCCCTAGGACCACAATCAGATATTCCACTGCTCTGAACAGCCATTCGCTTGGTTCAGGGTAGTAGAGCCGTACCGCATTTACCATAGTGTTTGCCAAGAAAACAAATGACCACGCAGAGGTTGTAATAAAACAACTTCGGATAAAGGAAGAAGAGTTCCACAAATCTTTGGGGACGTGTTCCCTTGCATAGCTCTCTGTAAACGGGTGTCCAAGAAGTATGGAGAATTGGCTCGTCATGAAGAGCGTTCCAGACGCTAGAACTCCAAGATGATGGATGACCCACATGTTCTCAAGCCAGACAACTGAGATTAGAGCAAACGAAAAGAATACGTATCCCGCCCAAAGAATTGCTCCCCTATGCAATTTGGTAACAGCCATGACAATTACCAGAGCTGCCGCAACCAAAATCGCAATTTTCAGCCTAAGCATGGAAGGTCCTGATATGAACCAAAACGCGAGCCACGGGGCAAAAGCCAGAATAAGT
>JAUPKT010000101.1 GCA_030837305.1 Thermodesulfobacteriota bacterium | reverse complement strand
TGTTTGTACGCCATGGCACGCTCAAAAAACAGAGCAGAAAGCATCTTGCCTTTGAGGGATTGGTCTTTGAGCGCCTCATCAATGAGGGCAATGCGTTTTGGGAGATCTCTTTCGGATCTCGCTTGTGCAAGTATTCTCCCGGCCGATGAATCACCGGTACCATCATCAACTATGATCAAAGAGACTATTCCCAGGCTCATCAGAAACCACAGGATCATTGCGACAGGCACACGGCAGTTTCCTGCATGCCTGGAGCAGTCGTTCTTCTGTGTAACTGGGTAAGGACTGTATGAGTCTGAGAAAACCATAGCGAATGGAAAAACTTATAGAGACCTGGTTGCGTCTTTAGGAACTAGAGAGTGTAACGGTTCTGGAGTCGGGATTTAAGTTCGCGCACCATGGCATCAAGAATCTGGTCAAACTGTCTTTGCATCAGGATCATGTTCTCGCGCATTTCCAAGATGACCTCTACTCCCGCAAGGTTCACCTCCAGATCGCGAACCAAGTTGTTAATGATTCGCATGCGATCAACCTGCTCCATAGTAAATACTCTCTCTGTGGCCGAACCAACCTCTTGGGACACCACGAGATCCTCTGCTTCCAATTGATCGAGGAATCCTTCATCAAACTCAAATATTTCGATGACTTGATGCCTGGAATAGTAATGCTCATTCATTATTGTATTCTCACAGAGGAATTTTGTCCCATGCACGCAGCACCAGGAATCAAAGGTGGATGCTCTCTCGCATATCTCCACGATAAAACTTATCAAGTTTGCGGGCTAAATCCAAGGCCTCTTGATCTTGGGTTTGAGGAATTTGTACTTTCACGGTAACAAATAAATCTCCTGGTACCTTGGTTTTTAGATTTGGAGCACCTTTCCCTTTCAGTCTCAGGCGCTGACCGGATCTGGTGCCAACCGGCACTTTCACCTGTACAGGTCCTTGCGGGGTGGGTACCGTTATTTCTGCTCCATTCATCGCTTCACCAATGGTTACAGGAACATCAACTTTTAGAGCATCGCCATCTCTCTTGAATACGGGATGAGGCCTAACCTTAGTAATAATGTACAGATCCCCTGGAGATCCGCCCCCGGTTCCGGGACCGCCCTTGCCTGATAATCGAATGCGGGAACCATCATTCACGCCCGCCGGAATAGTGACGTCAATCGTCTCTGAGGCCATTACGTAGCCCGCTCCATTGCATCGAGAGCATACCTGTCCCGATCGTCCGGTACCACCGCATTCCTGACAAGTCTGACTAAAGTTAAAAGGCCCCTGTGCTACTTTTGTTTGGCCTGTTCCCTTACACGCCTTGCACACGGAGTCTGTGGAAGAACTTACCCTGCCGGTGCCTCCGCAGACACTGCATGGATCTTCCTTTTGCAAAGTAATCCGTGTAGTTCCACCGCGTACGGCTGTGAGAAAATCTATTTCCAACTCTGATTCAATATCACGGCCTTTCACAGGACCCCCTGCGCGCGGTCCGCTGGATCCGGAAGCCCCAAAAAGGTCACTGAAAACATCCTCGAATCCCGAATATTTGAACTGTCCGAAATCCCCTGAAGATCCCTGGCTGGACCGTCCGAAACCACCTGCCTGCCACTGTCTGTATTGTCTGGCTTGTTCGGGATCGAAGCCCGTACGAAGTCCTTCTTCCCCAAACTCGTCGTATATCTTACGTTTTTCAGAATCCGAAAGCACCTCATGGGCTTGCGAAATGGACTTGAATTTCTCCTCGGCCTCTTTGTTCCCAGGGTTCACGTCAGGGTGGTATTTTCGAGCAAGCTTCCTGTAAGCTTTCTTTATTTCACCCTCAGACGCGTTCTTCTTCACCCCAAGTAGTGAATAATAATCCTGGGAAGCCATCAGGCGGTCTCCTTTGAGCCTCTCTCTATTTCATCCGGATCACTGAAGCTCACATGCGAAATTCACAAAAACAAGATAAAGACATCAAGAAGTATAATTTTATTGGCGAGTACGCCTTGATTTCTGACGAATATTTAATTACTCCTCATTAATTGTCAAGTTCCTGAGGATGCACGAAGGGAGTTGGAACCAAAACGAGGGACCCACGATGGTAGTCGATTTTCATATTCATTTGTTTCCCCAGAGGGTGCGTGAGAATAGGGGCTTTTTCTGTTCTTCGGACGCGGGATTTGCCTCTCTTTACAACTCGCCCAAAGCAAGAATGGCCTCAGAGGCCGACATAGTAGCGTACCTTGACCAATGCGGAATTGATCGAGGCGTGGTATTCGGTTTTCCGTGGGAGTCGCCGGAACTTGTGAAGATCAACAACGATGAAATTTGGGATTTTCATGAGAAGACCGGAGGACGGATCATACCCTTTGCGGTTGTGTCGTGCACCGATATTGCGTCTGCCCATAGAGAAGCCGAACGGACTTTGAAACAGGGGTTTGCCGGGCTCGGCGAACTGGCTTTTTATTCTTGGGGATGGACAATCTCGCTGATCGAGAGCATTCAACCCATCTTAGACGTTGCGTCGCACATGAAAAAACCCGTACTCCTGCATGTGAACGAGCCCGTTGGACACACCTATCCGGGGAAGATAAGAATTGACTTTGAGGCTTTGGTAAAGCTGATTGAAAGAAACCCTTCCGTGGAATTCGTGCTTGCCCATTTTGGGGGAGGGTTGTTTGTTTACACAATGATGCCCGAGATCAACGCCATCTTCTCGAATACCTATGTGGATACGGCAGCCTCACCATATCTTTATGACCAGAGGGTCTTCGCGACGGCGTGCAGTCTACTCGGACCACAAAAAATAATTTTTGGCAGCGACTATCCGCTTCTATCCCTCCCTCGGTATCTTAAAGATCTAGATCTCGCGAACATAACCGCGGATGCAAGAGCCGCCATATTAGGCGGTAATGCTCAAAGACTTCTCAAGATTAAGTAAAAATATCTCATGTCCGGAGCTGCATTTGAATCTCACGGGTCTGGCTGACCGTCGGACGGAAAGCTCCATGATTCGTAGTAAGGCCATTATTGCTTGACATAGCCGCAGATAGATTTATTCTAAACTGTAATTCATTGGTACTGCCGCTTGTACTCTGTTTCCCGAGCGGCACAGCATCACATGGAGTGTGAAGCACATGCCACACGTTGTAAAACGACATGCCAAAACTCTATGGCTCATGATTGGCCTAATGATGCTCTTTGTCCAACCCGCGGGCGCGTATGACTCATTGGTGACCGACAAGGTCCTGAACCTGGCAAATCCGCACCGATTTCTTGAAGGGCGAGGGGCGGGCTTGTCAAAGATAGCCGCAGTGCCCAGGCACGAGTTTCCAAGAGATAATTTGAGTCCTTCAACATCCATACGGCATCAGTCACCGGTTTTGGTCGTCAAGAACAGGATGAGGCGACTAGGCGTGTCCCTGTGGCACACCAGCGGATACCAGAATCTGTTTCTATTTCCAGGAAAAGAGTCTCTCGATCGAATTCGCAAAGTCCTCGTAAGGGTTGCAGCCTTACCTGAGAGCCCGCTCTCGGTTGCTGGCAAGGGTGGGGAGCGGATATTGGA
>JAUPKT010000100.1 GCA_030837305.1 Thermodesulfobacteriota bacterium | reverse complement strand
ATCTCAGCAAAGCGTACCATGAGAGACTCTTTGTTTGCTTTTGAGACACTCTGATCTCCGTTTATTTCCTCAATGACATCATCGAGTACCTTCTGGGCCAGCTGCTCTCTCTGAAGCCGCGGAACGTTGAAACGTGCCAGAAATCCCTCAAATGTTGGGATCAAAAGTTCGAGGCCCCGTTCACTCATAGTCGACTGCTGAAACTTCCAGAACACGGCCCGCACTTCCTCGCAATCCTCCCAAGACAGTCCAGGGTTGCATCGCTTTAGGTTTCTGTCGCTTGTTCGTGCTGCGTTGGCAAGTTGGGCGTAATAATGGGCCACGGAACTCTGCGTCCCCTGGTCAACCAACCGGTACTGGTAGAGTACTTTAGGGACAATCAGCGTGTTGTCTAAAACGCACAATCGTGACCACAGGTCATAGTCTTGTGCAAAAGTGAGCTTTTCGTCATATCCGCCGGCTGTTAACACTTTCGTTTTTCGTAACATGACCGTGCCGTGGCCATACACATTGTGGAATTGCAGCCGCCATAATCTGTATGCGGTGTCCTGGATGAGGGTCTTGACCTCACACACCTTCCCGCTACGATCTATCACTTCATAGAAACTTCCAACGAGATCCAGACTCGGGTCGGATTCCATCGCCGCCCATTGGATCTCGAGCCTGTTCGGTAGGCTTATGTCGTCTGAATCCATCCGTGCGATGTAATCACCCCGCGCCAGACTCAGACCTCTATTCAAAGAACTTGTTAAGCCTTTGTTTTCCTGATTGATAAGTACGACACGTGCATCTGAGTACCGCTCAATTACAGGAATCACGGGCTGAGTAGACCCGTCATTGATGATGACGAATTCAAAATCCCGGAAAGATTGATTGAGTATGCTCTCCACTGCCCGTTCAAGGTATTCAATACCATTGAAAACAGACATAAGAACCGTGACCTTGGGTACTTTCATGGGAAGTCCGTGAAGAGCCATCCCAAAGGACGATTCAATTGTTCAGCCTGCATGGGATCTCTGTTATCGAGGTGGTCGGTAGGCGCTTTCGATGATGTTGATTACTTGCTGTCTCGCCTGGTCTGCATTCCATCCGTTATCCATGAGACACGTCAAGAAACGCCTCGCCGTGAATTGCATCTCCGCTTCTGACCGAGAATTGGCAATAAGGATGGGAAACTGTGAGCAATCTTGGCGCTCCTTCGTTTGGGGTTGTGGCTTGGTCGCCGGTGGTGCTGTTGATGGTTTGCGATTAACAGACCCCTGCTGGTCATATACTTGTGGTGGCGAAGTTTGACGGGTCGATCGTTGGGATGCCTCGCTTGGACCCTCAAAAATGGGCACCCTAGGAGCTGCCACGGGATGTCCCTGCAACTGGCCGCCCGAATACGGTGCGTTCGGTATCGTGGGTGGTTCGACGCGAAGAGCGCTGGGCGGCTGGGGAGATCCCTGATTCCTCTGCTTAGGCGATTGCTCGCCTCGGACAGGGTTCCGTACCATAGTGCCCCTGCCGTCAAACTCCGGGGCTTCGGGAGCCAGGTAGGGAAAATCTTGGGCCGAGATAGGGAGACTTTGGATCACGATGGTTGACACACAAATTATAATAGCAAAAAGGCGCACTCGCATCCTGATCATCCCACGGACTCCGTCTGATCCATAGGGCACCTATACCACAGTGTCTCAAAAAAAAACAGACCCCTCTCCAATGGACCTTCAGATCACTTTGGAGTCCCTATCCTCGCCTAGAAGTCATCCAAATGAAATTTGTGGATCTTGTTGAGCAGACCCTGTCTTGACAGACCCAAGAGCTTGGCGGCTCCTGTGCGATTCCCTTTGCATTCCCTCAAGGTTTCGGCCACCATCTCCTTTTCCAATTCTTCCACAGACTCCTTCAAGGTCTTCCTCTGATCAGAGGGTGCATTTAGACCGGCATGAACAGAGCGAGAAATCTTCGGAGACAGGCAGCTCATTGAGATCGTTGATCCTTCCCCACATACTATGCAGGCACGCTCCAGTTCGTTGAGCATCTGTCTTACATTTCCCGGCCACTCGTACCGACACAGAATTTCCATAACCGGTGGATCTATTCTCAACTGATATCTGCCCTCAGCTCGCTCAAAGCGTCTCAAGAACTGATCCGCAATGAGAGGTATGTCCTCCGGCCTGTCTCGCAACGGGGGAACATGTATCTCAAACACGTTGATTCTAAACAACAGGTCTTTACGAAAATCTCCTCGGTCTGCCATCTCATTGAGGTCTGCATTCGTCGCACACACGACTCTCACATCAACACGACCTGTAACATTCTCCCCGACAGGCTTTATCTCCCCGAGTTGGAGAGTTCGCAATAGTTTCACCTGCATGGCCGGAGACATGGCTTCTATTTCGTCGAGAAAGAGAGTTCCCCGGTGGGCCGCTCGAAATACGCCTCTGTGGTCCCTCACAGCGCCGGTGAACGCTCCCTTCTTGTGACCGAAGAGTTCGCTTTCTATAAGATCCGGCGGTATGGCGGAGCAGTTGAGTGTCACCAAGGGAGATTTGTCCCGTCGAGACAGGCTGTGAATGGATCGTGCTACCAACTCTTTACCGGTGCCGGATTCCCCGTGGATCAGAACCGTGGCATTCGTGGGAGCAACCCTTCGTATCAACTCCTTCACGGCTCGTATGCCGTCCGAATCTCCCACCATGTCATTAAGGATCTCGGAGGAATTCAGATTCACTCGGTTTCCCTCACCCTGCATGATTACTGCTTGGTGTACAATCCGACTTCTCCGGTTTGACCGTGGATGACCATCTTGGTCCCTACAACGACCTTCAGGCCGTCAAAACTAACCGCCTCCGGCTTCCCCGAAAACTTGTCAATCTGTCTCACCTGCCCAACATATACCTTGCCCAGGGATTTTGATATATCTGCGGCATGGGCTCCACGACCTCCAAGTCTACTCACAAGCCCGGTAGGCACGGGGAGAGAAAAAATCTCCTCCATGATCTCCTCTGGAATAGGGTCGTTCACCACAAAGACAAATCCGTCAAGTTTGTGCAATTCGGGCAGGCTCTCATTCATGGAGTCTATAATGGACT
>JAUPKT010000099.1 GCA_030837305.1 Thermodesulfobacteriota bacterium | reverse complement strand
TCAGTACCAACGTCGCAGACTTGCTGAAAGTATCGTCCATAAAGAAGTGGCTCGGAAAGAAACTGAAGAAGATCCCCACCGGCACGGTTCCCGCCGGTTCTCTTGAGTTCTTGGATCTCCTGAAGACGCCTTCTATTCCAATTTACACTCACGTTGAGCCGGAAGACACCGCCACATACATCATGACCGGAGGTACCACCGGCGTGCCCAAGGCGGCGATACTTTCGCACTTTAATTGCGTATCCAACGCCATTCAAGTGAGCATGTGGATTTGGATGAAGGAACCGGGGGCTTTTATGGTGGGCATACTGCCTCTGTTCCACTCCTTCGGAATGACTGCCATCATGAATACCGTTATCCATAGCGGCATGTGCATGATGCTCTTCCCCCGTCCCCCTGAAACGGAAGATCTGCTCAAAGCCTTGTGCTCTGTGGCGCCGGACAATCAAACATACTATCCAGGAGCAGAAGTTCTTTTCCAAAGGATTGCTGATTTTCCCGACATCGACAAATACCCCATAGCCAAGAAACTCAGGGGCTGTATCTCCGGAGCCGGCCCTTTGCACAAGCATGTCAAAGAACGTTTCGAAAAGGCCACTGGCGCGATCTTGGTCGAAGGGTATGGGCTGTCAGAGGCTTCGCCGGTTGTGTCCGGGGGACCGCTCGGAATGATCAAGACTACCGGCACCATCGGCCTGCCTCTCACGGGAATAGAGTGGAAAATCATGGACATGGAAACGGGCTCCCGTGAACTACCTCCGGGAGAAAGCGGCGAACTTGTGGTAGCCGGTCCTACTGTTATGAAGGGGTATCTCGGAGATCCCCAGGAAACGGAAGCTACGATTAGAACAGTCGATGGAAAAAGATGGTTGTACACCGGCGACATCGGGTACATGGATGAGCACGGCAGAGTCACCCTCAACGATCGAAAGAAACAGTTGATCAAAGTGAAAGGAAATTCGGTCTTCCCCACTGAAGTCGAACAGCTCATGTGCGTGAATGAGTGCATCAGCGAAGTGGCTGTGGCGGGACTGCCTGATGAAGAAACCGGAGAGGCTATTAAGGCATGGGTTGTGCTTACTGACAAAGACAAGGGCCGTATTTCAGAAGGAGAACTGGCCGAATGGTGCCTGGCGAATATGGCACGATACAAAGTACCCAAACACATTGAATTTATAGACGAAATCCCGAAAACCCTTGTGGGAAAAGTAATGCGCCGGGAATTGCAGGAGAATGACCCTATCTACAAGTCATATTTCAGCAAGTTCGGTGACAAGAATCAATAATTTCATACTCTTTTGGAGGTCTGTATGCCGGGTATCACATCCTACGGAGTCTATTTCCCTTATTACCGCCTGAGTCGTGCCGATATCGGCGCCTTTTGGGGCGGCTATCAACTTCCTGGTGAACGAACCGTGGCCAATTTTGACGAAGATACGTTGACCATGGCAGTGGAGGCCGGCAGAGAGTGTCTCAAAGGGACAAGTCCCAAAGCGGTGGACGGTCTCTTCATAGCCTCTACGACGCTGCCCTATTCAGAGAAACAAAACGCCGTCCTGGCTGCCACAGTGCTCGATGTGAATCAAAACATCAGGACTGCCGACATATCCGGGTCCCTGAGGTCCGGGACAACCGCGGTAAGTCTGGCATTGGATTCCGTCAAGAGCGGGACTGCCCGAAATGTTTTGGTGTGCGCATCCGACCTGAGGTTGGGAATGCCCAACGGTTCCAAGGAACTGGAATTCGGTGATGGTGCAGCGGCCCTCATGATTGGTGCTTCAGATGTCATTGCCACAATAGACCATGTCTCTTCCTTCAACAACGAACTCTATGACGTGTATCGACCCGCGTCCGAGAGGTTCGTGAGGTCGTGGGAAGACCGATTTGTGAGAGAAATGGGATACACGAAGATCGTCCCTCACGCTGTGAAGACAGCGCTATCCTCCCTTGGAATGGAGCCCAGAGAATTCTCCAAAGGCGTTTTTTCAGCGCCGAATCCCACCTACCTGGCTACCGCTGCAAAGCTGGCAGGATTTGATCCCAAGACTCAATGTGCCGATCCGTTATGGGGAGTGGTTGGGAACCTCGGTTCAGCTCACGCTCCGGCACTCTTGGCCGCTGCCCTGGGACAAGCAAAGCCGGGTGAGCGCCTTCTGTGGGTTAATTACGGGGACGGCTGCGACATCATGGTGCTCACGGTAACCGCTTTCATCAATGATTATAACAACAAAAAACAGGTTCAGCGGATGGCGATCTCAAAGGCAAACACCACCTACCAGAAATACTTGCGGTGGCGAGACCTGGTGAATACCGAACCGCCCATGCGGCCAAAGACGGAACCGGCATCGGCCCCGGCGCTTTACAGAGATCGGTTGTGTGGTTTGGCCCTGTATGGCTCAAAATGCCGAAACTGTGGAACCGTTCAGTACCCGATACAAAGAATTTGCATGGAGTGCAGGACAAAAGATGACTATGAGATGTATCCCTTCGCAGACAAGCACGGGAAGATTATAACCTTTTCCCATGACAATCTCGCCGTATCCCCGGATCCTCCCACAACCCTTGCTGCAGTAGACTTTGATGGGGGCGGACGAATGATGCTGGACATTACCGACAGAGATCCATCCAAGATAGAGATCGGCATGCCTGTGGAAATGACATTCAGAAAATTTCGTTTCACAGAGGGCATACAAGTTTACTGGTGGAAATCTCGTCCCTTGAGATGATGTCCGCTAAATACACTGTCCACCTTGAAAGATCATCGGAGGTCAACCAGAAATGGAAAGCATAAAGGATAAAGTTGCCATAGTTGGCATGGGATGTACCAAATTCGGTGAGAACTGGAACAAGAGTTTTGATGACATGGTCATCGAGGCCGTGTACGAGGCGTACGAGGACGCTGGGATCCCCCCTGCAGACATTCAAGCTGTATGGATGGGGTCCTACTGGTCGAATATGCCGGCACCGAGCCAGCCCCTGGCAACCACACTCAAACTCGACTACAAACCTATCACACGACTGGAAAACATGTGTGCCACCGCGTCCGATGCGTTCCGCAACGCCGCATACGCAGTTGCATCAGGCGCCTATGACATCGTCTTGGCCATCGGCGCGGAAAAACTCAAAGATTCCGGTTACAGCGGTTTGCCCACGGACGATATTGCCATGGGATTGGTTTCCACGGCCCCAAATACATTTCGAAGTCGTAACTTCACGGCTCCCGGGCATTTCGCCATGATGGCCACGAGCTATTTCAACAAGTATGGCTTGAGTCCTGAAGAAGGCCGAACCATGTTGGCGAAGATCATGGTCAAGAATCACCATAACGGGACCATGTCCCCCAAGGCACACTTCCGCAGAGAAATAACGGTGGAACAGGTTCTCAAAGCACCCATCATTGCCTGGCCGTTAGGGTTATTCGATTGTTGTGGAGTCAGTGACGGGGCAGCGGCCGCAATCCTCGTTCGCAAAGACCTTGCCAAGAATTTCAGACCCGATCCGGTCTTCATTAAGGCCCTGCAGATCGCGGTAGGTCCTTCCGAAGGCTATATGAACCCAAAACACGATTGGACCTCTGTGAAAGAAACGTATCGAGCCGGTCAGGGGGCTTACGAACAAGCGGGGATCAAGAATCCTCGCAAGGAAATCAGCATGGCCGAAGTACACGACTGTTTCTCCATCACAGAAGCCATCATCTATGAAGATCTTCAGTTGTCCGAGAGAGGTAAATGTCGTGAGGATGTGGAGGCCGGAACCTTTGAACTCAACGGAGAACTTCCTGTGAATATGGACGGAGGTCTCAAGTGTTTTGGCCATCC
>JAUPKT010000098.1 GCA_030837305.1 Thermodesulfobacteriota bacterium | reverse complement strand
AACGTTGGGACACTAGTGATCCGGGAAATAAGAGAACTAATAGAAGCTGAAGAAGGGAGGGCGGAAATGAACGGAGCTGACACGGCATTTGTGATGGTATGCTCGGCACTTGTATTGGTCATGACGCCGGGTCTTGCAATCTTCTACGGTGGACTGACCAGCTCGAAGAATGTCCTATCGACCATGATGCACAGTTTCTTCTTGATGAGCCTTGCCTCGGTGATTTGGCTTGTCTATGGATATAGTCTGTCTTTCGGTCCTGACATGGGAGGCTTTATCGGTAGTCTAAGTCACTTTATGGGCGCCGGCGTTGGTCCTGAAGTCAAGGAAGGGCTGACAATTCCCCACACGGTCTTCCTTGTTTTTCAGGGGATGTTTGTGATCATCACTCCTGCTCTGATCTCAGGAGCATTTGCCGAGAGAATGAAATTTAGCTCTTTTGTGATCTTTATGATTCTTTGGATAACCTTGGTGTATGCTCCCATATGCCACTGGGTATGGGGTGGTGGCTGGCTCAGCAAGATGGGATGCCTTGATTTCGCAGGGGGTTTAGTGGTTCATTTGAACTGTGGTGTGGCTGCGTTGATTGCCGCTCTGGTAGTTGGCAAGAGAAAAGGCTACGGGACTAGGCCATTCATACCCCATAACTTGACCTTGACTCTCCTGGGAATCGGTCTCTTGTGGTTTGGATGGTTCGGCTTCAACGCAGGCAGCAGGCTTGCGGCTGACGGTATAGCCGGCAACGCCTTTCTGGTTACCCACATGGCCGCTGCTATGGGCGCGTTGACCTGGTTACTTGCGGAATGGGTGGCAAAGAGCAGGCCCACCACCCTGGGACTTGCATCGGGCGCAGTGGCAGGCCTAGGCTCAATAACCCCTGCCTGCGGATTTGTGGGCACGGGTTCCGCGCTGGTAATAGGAGGGGTTGCAGGCATAATCTGCTACTTTGCCGTGCTATCTAAGGAGCGGCTTGGATACGATGATTCTCTAGACGTTGTTGGGATTCATGGCGTCGGTGGAGTATGGGGAACCATGGCGACAGGGCTGTTTGCATCAAAACTGATCAACCCCGAGGGCAATGACGGACTCTTTTATGGCAATTACTCATTGCTTGGGGTCCAGGCCGTAGGAGTCTTGGCTACCATAGTTTACTGCGCAGTCGTCACTCTTGTAATACTATACGTGGTAAAAGCCATTATGGGTCTGCGCGTTACACAAGAGGAAGAAGATGCCGGTGTGGATACAGCGGTCCATGGAGAGGTCGGATACAATCTGTAATACCAACGAAATACTGCGTGCAAATACTGCTGCAAAGAGGTGGCAATGAAAAAGATCGAAGCTGTTATCAAGCCTTTTAAACTTGAGGACGTGAAGGAGGCTCTAACCTCCGTCGGCATTACTGGAATGACCATCACCGAGGTCAAAGGTTTTGGTAGGCAAAAGGGCCACAAAGAGATCTACCGCGGGGCCGAGTATCTTGTAGATTTTCTTCCCAAGATTAAAGTTGAAACGGTCGTTGCATCGGATCTCGTTGACCGAGTCATCGAGAAAATAGTGTCAGCAGCTCGTACGGGCAGCATTGGGGACGGTAAAATATTTGTAACCCCCGTTGAAACGGTGGTGCGTATCAGAACTGGTGAGCGTGATATTGATGCCCTCTGATTCACTTTGCTGGACGATTTAGGGCGCAAGCCTTGCTGCAACGGAACGGCTCGAACAAATTGCAACGCGCGGAGGGTGTTCCGGAGAAGAACTAGGCATTTTGGGGATGTTTGTCACGGTAATATCACCCTCAGCTCGACGGACAAACGCATTGTCCTGAGTTTCCGATGCTGATTATATAACAGTTCACTACGGTCCCAACGTTTAGTTAAATCGAACCAATTGGTTATCATTTTCAATCTGTTCGGTTGTGTGGTCGTGTTGTGTAAGTAGTTGAAGAAGCAGCGTTCGTTCGAAAGCGGAGACGCTCGCCACCTGTAACATTGTGGGGAGACCGGCCTGCATATTGAGCTGTTTTTTCGTGATGGTCACGAGCACATAGGCTGAAACAGCGATCCTTAAAGGCATATTGTCAGACCGCGCGGCATTCAAGCAAGAAAGGTTTCTTTCGGCCGGTTGTTTTCTGAAGCGTTGATCTGCGAGTAAAAAATGTTTCTGAGGAGGTTAGAGATCATGAGAAAAGTAGTGGCTATGGTGTTGCTGCTTCAGGCGGCAGTGGGGTTCCTTTGGCTTGCCGGCCAAGGACTAGCTTCGGAACAGGACATAATCAATAGCATCGTCGATGCCAGGTCTGCAATCAAGCCGTTCGCTCTGCCCTCGGCAAAGTTACCCGATCTCAACGAGGAAAAGGCTTACGCTCTCCAAAAACAGTTGAGCGACAAGCTTGCGAGTAAGTCTCAGGCCATAGGAGGCTTCAAGGCAGGTTTGACGTCAGAAGCCGGTCAGCAGAAGTTTGGGGTAAAATCAGCTTTGTTAGGACCATTATTTAAACCTGGGGAACTTGGTCCGGATGCAGTCGTTAATGCGAAAGACTTTGTCCGGTTGTTCGTGGAAACAGAAATCGCCTATATACCGGGCACAAAGATAGACAAGCCAGTGGCAGATGTTGATGCACTGAAGAAACTGATCAAAGAAGTCTGTCCTGCAATTGAGTTGCCTGATCTTCGATTCGATGATCTCAAGGGACTCAAGGGAACAGATCTGATCGTGGACGCTGTTTCATCGTCAAAATATATAGTTGGCAAGCGAATACCATCAGATTCCGTCGATGTGAGCCAGGTAACGGTGACATTGACGCTGGATGGCAATGTAGTGAATCAGGGCAAAGCCGACGATGTCATGGGAGACCAGTGGAAAGCCTTGTTGTGGCTTGTCAACGGGGCAATATCTCGCGGGTATGTCATAGAACCGGGTCAAATATTGATTACCGGGGCCATGGGGAACATGATTCCAGGCAAACCAGGATCTTATCAGGGCGACTGGGGAAAATTGGGGAAAATCTCCTGGACGATAAAATAGATCCCGACAAAAGGATTCTTGGGTCCTATAGCGTTTCTCGAACGTAATGTCCGATTTCGTAGACGACTGTTCAACATCATTAACAGAACTGAGATTGCCGTGTCGCCTACGGTTTCTCGCAATGACAGAAGAATGTCCATGTGTCATCACATGTCCGGAGACCTGACGATGCGCACACGCAAGATACTGACCCTCTTGTTTCTCACATGTTTGATACCGGTTCCCAGCCTTGAGGCAGGGGCCGGATTGGCATCGAAGGAGAAGCCTTGGAAGCCGGGACAAAAGATCGAATTGATCATGGCTAGCGGCGGTACCGGAGGGACCTACTACCCGTTGGCCGGAGGGATTGCTAAGCTGTGGAAGGATGCCATTCCGGGGGTGAACGTAACTGTGCAGGCGACTGGCGCTTCGGTTGCCAACATCCGGTTGCTGGGCAGGCAAGAGGTGGACCTGGCGCTCATACAGAACGATATAGCAGAGTATGGACGTACCGGCCGCGAGTCGTTTGCTCAGACAAGAGAGAAGCATACCAACTATCTGGCTATCGGCGGCCTCTATCCCGAAGTAGTACAAATCGTCGTGCCGGCCGATAGCACCATCCGCAAAATCGAGGATCTGAAGGGCAAGACCGTGGTCGTGGGAGCTGCGGCTTCCGGCACCGAGCTCGCGTCCCGGCAGATACTCGCAGCCTACGGGATGACCTATGGGGAGAAGAATGGCGTTAAACCACTCTTCCTCGGATTTGCCGAGGGCGCCACGGCCCTTAGAGACCATTCCGCTGACGGTCTGATAATAGTCGCTGGAATCCCCAGCGCTGTTCTGGCCGATGTCCAGACGGCTACTCCTATCGGGCTCTTGTCCATCGATGCGAATAAACTCAATAAAGACAACCCCTTCTACGTGCCGTTTGCTGTGGACGCCGGAACGTACAAGGGCCTGGACGCGAATTTTGACGTCGTGGCGCTCAAGGCGATGCTCGTGGTCCGGGACGAGATCAATAGTCAGTTGGTCTACGAGATGACCAAGGCCCTCTTCGAAAACGCGGCATCCATAGGGCACGCCAAGGCAAGGGAGTTTAATGTCGGCCTCGCAACCCAAGGCATCACCATTCCATTCCATCCAGGGGCCGCACAGTACTTTAGAGAGAAAGGCATCAACGTTAATTCACCATAAATGGAAACTTCTGGTGGCAGGTGTCCTGCTCGTGGGCCTCTTAGCCTATCCCCTAACCTCGCTGACTATCCGCAAAGCCGGTGGCTGGTTTCCCGTCCGGGCCATGCCCGTGGCCCTGGGGGACCAATTCCGTGTCACGTGGATTCATACGGTGAGTAACCGCCCGGTCTCAGAAGCATTTGTCATTGATGCGGAAAGCCGATTGTGCCTGAAAGAAATGGTTTTTGATCACGAGGGGCCAGGCCTGCCCGCCTATTCGGAAAATGGCACCACCTGGACGCCCAAGGACGGGGCAATTATTGTCACCGGATATAGCCTCTGTTTGGAGCGCCTTAACCTGGGGATCTCTCCGATTGCTCATCGCCTGGAGGTGGGCAACTTCCATTGGGATTTGGTTGCAGAAAT
>JAUPKT010000097.1 GCA_030837305.1 Thermodesulfobacteriota bacterium | reverse complement strand
GAACAAACTGCTGCGGTTGAGAAAGCTCTCAGGGAGCTCATGGACAACAAAAATATTTCCAAAGAAGAAAAGGACCTATGGATGACAATTTCCCGCACAGACAATAGGACGGAGTAGGGAGACGGTAAATTTTTATCAATGAGCGACATCTTGTTAATCAGCGGACTGTTTTCGGCAAGTAAAAAGGGGACCAGGTACGGCCACATAAAAGGGGACCACTTGGTTGAAAAAAAATCATGGTTTCTTCTTTTTTGCCATACTCTCTTTGAACCGATAGCTTTCCCCGTTCATGGTCAGGATATGAGCATGATGAGTGAGGCGATCGAGGAGTGCTCCTGTGAGCTGCTCGCTGTGGAATACTTGCGGCCATTTTGAGAATTCCAGATTTGTGGTCATGACTATGGATTGTCGCTCATAGCTGTCGGTAACCACCTGAAAGAAAAGCTGCGCTCCCTTCTCGGAGAATGGTACGTAGCCGATTTCATCTATGATGAGCAGGTCGAGCTTGGCCAATACCCTTTGGACGTGTGACAGGCGTAGCACGGCCTGTGCTTCAGTCAGTTGATTGATGAGTCCCGCTGCCGTAAAGAACCGCACGGTCTTTCCCTGCTGACATGCAAGAAACCCCAAGGCGATTGCAAGGTGGGTCTTGCCTGTGCCGCTGTTCCCCATGAGAATCAGGTTTTCCTTCTTGCCGATGTAATCACCCTGTGCCAGGTTCAACACTTTGGCTTTGTTCAGGGCGGGGATGGCTGAAAAGTCAAACTGGTCAAGGGTCTTGGATAAAGGGAATCTGGCTTGGCTTATCCTTCGCTTGAAGGCATTCTCGTCTCGTTGTTGGGTTTCAAGCTCAGAAAGCACAAGAAGATAGCCCTCGTAGGTCTGGTTTCCCTGTTCAGCCTGTCTGGCCATCTCCTGGTAGTGAGTGCACATGGCGGGAAGCTTGAGACGTTTCAGGTAGGCTTCGAGAAGCATCTGGTGTTCCATGTGTGCCTCCTTATGCCCCCAGAAGAAAATCAAATTGATCGACTTTGTTGGGCACCACGGGAGGAGAGTCCACCCAGAGACACAGCGACTCAATTGCGGGTTGATCAGCCTGATACAGGAGATTGGCAACCCCGTCATAACCGTAAATTCCACAGGACAACGCTTTCTCTACAGCAGCGGTTACCTTGTCCATCGAATGGTCTTTGAGAAGCAGAAGAACACGAATGTATTCCTTAATCCCCCTGGAACCCTCGAGCCGCTCTTTGAGTCGGTGTCGGTACATCTCATATACGGGAGGGAGAGTCCATCTGACAATGGGAGTAGCCCTGTCAAAAGCCCCCGGCTTTCTCAAGAGCACCGGCAGATAATGGAACGGGTCAAGGATTTCCTCGTCCCGGCCGTAACTCCGGTCGTGGATGGCGATCACCTTGTCTTGATGGGCTATTTTGAGCGTAAAAACGAATGCCTTGATCGTGACAGCCTTTCCCACGTATTCTCGGGGAACGGAATACACGTTCCCGCAGTAACGGACCAATTGGCTGCGATTCACCTTTGCACTGACGGGGACACACGCCTCAGGGATCCTCTCCGGTAAAGGACGGAGCTGCTCCTTCTCTTCGAGCCACATCTCATCGACCGTCGTCCCGGATCGTGTTCGTCGCCGAGCGTCTTTCTCGCAGCATTCCAAAAGATACGTGTTGAGTTCGGAAAAACTCTTCACCTCAGGCATGGGAACCAGAAAATTCCGGCGAACATACCCTATGAGATTCTCAACACTCCCCTTCTCCTGGCCCTTCCACGGATTGCAGTAATCAGCAGTAAACAGAAAATGTGACCTGAACGAAACCCACAGAGACTGCTCTTCACGATTCCTTCCTTTGAGGATCTTCTGAACAGCCACCTTCATATTGTCGTAGCGTATCCGCTGAGGAATACCCTCCAAATACCCGAAGGCCCCTATATGACTTTCGAAAAGGGATTCCCTCCGTTGAGTAGGCAGCGCACAAACAAAGAATTTGCTGGAGTAGTCCAACCGCATTGCTGCAAGATGAACCCTGGTCCTCGTGCCGTTCATCAGCACATCTGCCTCACCAAAATCGAAGGTGGCCCCGTCCGCAGGCACATACGTCTGGGGTACATGACTGTCCGGCATCTTCCCCCTCAGGATGCTCACCTGTCGGCGAATCGTCCTCTCTCCACCCGTGAAACCATATTCCTCTTTGAGCCGATCATAGATTCTTTTCGCTGTGTGACGCTGTTTTAACGGCCTGCTCCGATCCTCTTCCAACCATTGCGTGATGACGCCCAAATACGGTCCCACTACCCTCTTGGCCTTCGGCTTCCTGAGCCTATACCTGGGAACACCCGGGTCTATTATCGCCTTCCGAACCGTTTTGCGACTGTGCCCCATCTCCCGTGAAATGTGCCGGACCGACTTTCGCTTAATGAAATACTCCCGACGAATAACCTCTTTCTCTTCCACCGTAACCATCCTCTCCGCCCCTTGTATCAGAAGTGCCTACCGGCACCCCAAATAACAAAAGGCACTCTACGGTGGTCCCCTTTTTCATGGCCGCACACTCCCCTTTGTGGTCCCCTTTTATATTACCGAACACAAGCTCCAAAGGCGCTTTTAAGAAATGCGAGATACGGGTCCTCCCCGAAGACAACGGGAAGATTGTTTCCCAGTAGGGTGTTTATGAGATGGCATATCATCTTCCATCGATATGGCCATTGGGAGAAAACGACAAGCGATTGTTGTGTACGTAGGAACGTCAGATATCTGACTTCCTCGCGATAGAACATAATGGAGATATTTTTCTCGATTAGCTGAACTTGTGAAGAAAAGGAACCCGACATTTCAAGGAGGCTGAGAAATGGGCTCAACACCACACCTACATG
>JAUPKT010000096.1 GCA_030837305.1 Thermodesulfobacteriota bacterium | reverse complement strand
GGTTCTGTCCGACAAAGAAGCGTACGGTTACAACTGCAGAGCCGGCCCGGGATGAGGAATAGACGTATTCCACGCCGTCAATTTCCCAAAGTTTTCGTTCCAGGTTTATGGTAACGAGGTTTTCGATTTCGGACGGGGTAGCTCCAGGCATACTGATCATTATGTCAATGACGGGAACAACTATCTGAGGCTCTTCCTCCCGAGGCGTCAGAATGAGAGCAGCAGCGCCAGCCAGCAATGATGTGATAATGAAGATTATGGGAAGCTTGGAGACGAGAAATGCCTCGACGATTTTGCCGGTCGTTCCCAGACCGTATTTTTCTGAAAGATTCATTTGTATGTGAGTTTATGTACGTGGTCGGGATTGCTGTTGCTGGTTTTAGAGGTTATCATTCAACGTGGACTGAGTCAAAAAAACTTGACAGTGGGCCTATTTTTTTGATAACTGTTCAGACTTCGTGAGAAAGATGCAAACAACGTGGAGGCTGGTGGGCGATTCGCTTCAGTTGGGAGCATCTATAGTCTTTGCCATATTCATCGGGGCCGGTATAGGGTACTGGCTTGACGGAAAATTTGGCACCTTTCCCTACTTGAGTATTGTATTTTTTTTCTTTGGAATAGCCGCGGCATGCCGCAACGTGTGGATAGCAGTGCGAAAACACGTTCGGGATGACCAGGGTCAGGATTTGAAATGAATTTTGAGCGGGTTCCGAGCATTTGGTTCGGTGTTTCCGGTGCTTGTTACGTGTTAGGACTTTTTCTGTGTTTTGCTCTTGCGCCGATGTCATTCACCGCTGGTTTTGCTGCTGGAGGGGGCCTTGTGGTGTTGAATTTATGGGCGAGCGGGCGCAAGGTTCGAAAGGCAAAGTTTCGGCAGAAGGGACGGGAGATCCCATCATTACTGGGTCATTTTTATGTCAGGCTCGTGATTCTCGGTATCGGTATGTTTATGTTGATCAAGTATGCCAAAGTAGATTCTTTGGGGCTGGTGGCCGGCCTGTCTGTCGTTCCGGCAGGACTGTTCATCATGCTCTTTCTGATTTACTTAGCCAATAGAACTCCTGAGGAGGTTTAGTCGATGGCCGCAGATATCCATCCTCCCATGATGACGGACGTCATCAGCAACCCTCTGATGCATTCCATGCAGCAGTTTTGGGATAGTTGGAACATAACCCATACTGATCTCAATAACGTATTGAACACGTGGTTGGTCATGATCATACTGATTGTGGTTTCCTTGGCGGTCAAGTCCAAACTGGAGATGATCCCGAAGGGACTGCAGAATTTTTGGGAGGTGATTGTTTCCACCCTTGAGGATATCGTTGTGCAGACGATGGGGGAGCATGGTCGGCCATATTTCCCGTTGATTGCGTCGCTGGCCTTGTTCATTCTGGGGTGCAATCTCATTGGTATCTTGCCATGGATGCAATCGGCGACCAACAATCTTAACACCACCTTGGCTTTGGCCTTGGTGTCATTTGTCACGACTCACTATGTGGGCATAAGGGAACATGGCACGCACTACGTGAAGCATTTCATGGGTCCGGTGCCGTGGCTGATTCCGCTGATGTTGCCCATTGAATTGATAGGGCATTTCAGCCGAATCATCTCCCTGGCTTTCCGACTTTTCGGGAACATTATGGGAGAGGATTTGGCGATCATTATTCTCACTCTGTTGCTGCCGTATTTGGTACCGTTGCCCATGATGGTTTTGCAGGTGTTCACTTCCTTCATTCAGACCCTGGTGTTTATTATGCTGACCATGATGTACATCTCGGGATCTCTTGAGGAAGCTCACTGATATCAAGAACAAGGGAGGTTATTGACGTTATGAGGAAAGTTTTTATTACCGGTGCGACGATGATGATGCTGGCTCTTTTTTCAGGAGTAGCTTTGGCGGCCGATCTGGGACCTGGTGCGGCCGGGGTTATTCAGTGGACTGTTTTGGCAGCCGGTTTGGCGATCGGTCTTGGTGCAATCGGAAGCGGGATCGGTATGGGTACTGCCATTGGAGGCGCCTGCGAAGGTACTTCCCGGAACCCTGAAGCCGGTGGTCGTATTCTCACCACCATGATCATCGGTCTGGCCATGATCGAATCACTCACCATTTATGCGCTGGTTATTGCGCTGATCCTTCTGTTTGGTAATCCCTACGCAAGGTTCCTGGCATAAGATAAGAATCGCAAATTGGTGCAAAAGGGCGGACTCTCGTGTCCGCCCTTTGTATTTTCGAAACGTTCGTGACTCGACGCTTCATGGCAAGGAACAACCTTAGGTGGCGTTGAGCACGGCTGGCTCTTCTCTTTTCCCCAATTCGAAATTTGACTTTCCCCGTCAATCTGATACCATCAGCGCCGTTTTGCGGACCGCATGGTCATGAATGTGATGCCGCCAATGGTTGTTTGTGGGGGATGTCGTAACAGTGTCCCTCGCAGCATTGAACTGTGGGAAAGTTGGTTGTCATGGATGAACAGGCGACGTCTCGTGTTAAGAGTCGTTTAGTTGAACAAACAGCGACACACACCGCCGATAAGTCGATGAATGGGAAGTCGGGTGGTGTCTCTCAAAACAGGGAATCCTCTCCGTTCACCAAGCTCGTGGACCAGCATTCTCTCAAGACAATTCCAAAGGCGATTCGAGAAAAGACCCAACAGGATAAAGGCCTTCAGATCCTGGAATCACCGAGGCAAACCATGATATGCCGTCATTGTATGTCTCCTATGAACAAGACGTCTCGCGCGATATTATCCATTCCTTCAGGTATTCTCTTGATTCTCGTCGGTGGCGCTTTGATGGGTTTTTATGGCTTTGCCACAAATTTTTATCAAGTTCCGTGGTTCATACGGTTTGCCTTGCCCGCTGCCTATTACATCGGCTCAATTTTTGTCGGCATCGGTGTTCTGTTTTTTTTTATCCGGGAGCGAATATGGAAATGCACCCATTGCGGCGAGATTCTAAAACGATGACTTTCCCGGTCTCTTAACCATTCAGGTACAGACGACACATCAATCCACTTCACCATATACCCATTCATTTTCAAGTGGCTGTCCCTTGCAAGCGAGGGTTCAGATGGATTACACCTAGAGAAGTACCTATTCCAAGAGCCGGTAGAGAGAAGGGGAATCCTCATGAGAATGTCTGCATTGTTGGTCCCGACCCTGAAAGAAGATCCTGCAGATGCTGAGGTTATGAGTCATAGGCTTCTGCTGCGAGCCGGGATGATCCGTAAACTCACATCAGGAATCTACTCTTACCTCCCGCTTGGATACCGCTCGTTGCGCAAGGTTGAGCAGATTGTTCGGGAGGAAATGGACGCGGCCGGGGCCCAAGAAGTTCTCTTGCCTATGGTCCAGCCGGGGGAGCTATGGAAAGAATCCGGACGATGGGACTTGTATGGCTTGGAACTCCTGCGCTTCAAGGACAGGCATGAAAGAGAATGTTGTCTTGGCCCCACTCACGAAGAAGTGATTACGGATCTCGTGAGGCGAGAAGTGCGATCATACAAGGAGCTTCCATTAAATCTCTATCAGATCCAGACAAAGTTCCGCGATGAGATACGGCCCCGTTTCGGCCTCATGAGGGGCAGAGAGTTCTTGATGAAAGACGCATATTCCTTCGATGCCACGGAAAAGGGTGCCGAAGATTCGTATCAGATTATGAAGGAGGCCTATGGCAAAATATTTAGGAGATGCAGCCTCCGCTTTGCCATCGTAGAGGCCGATTCCGGCCCGATTGGCGGAAGCTTTTCCCATGAGTTCATGGTACTGGCCGACACAGGCGAAGATGTCATTGTTTCGTGCAATTCCTGCGACTATGCTGCAAACCTGGAAAAGGCCCAAACAAAGGCGCCCCCAGGAAACAAAGGAGTTTCCGGATCGTCCATGGAGCGCGTTTCCACGCCAGGAGTGAAGACGGTGGAGGATGTGGCTGATTTCCTGGGAGTTCGACAGGAAGACATCATTAAGACACTCATATTCCTCACGGAAAAAGGGCCTGTTGCGGTATTGACAAGGGGCGATCACGATGTGAACGAGATCAAGGTGAAAAATTTTCTCAATATCGTGTCCCTGGAATTTGCGGATGCCGGTCTCGTGGAGCAGGTTACGGGTGGACCTAAGGGTTTTTCAGGCCCGTTAGGTTTGAGTGGCCTTCCTATGCTCGCAGACCATTCCGTTGGGGTAATGACAAGCGCGGTGGTGGGCGCCAATAAGCTGGATATGCACCTGACCGGAGTCAATCCCGGAAGCGACATAAAGGTAGATCACTATGGTGATTTCCGGTGTGTGGTCGAGGGTGATCCCTGTCCGAGATGCGACGGCATTCTCGGTTTAAGCAGGGGCATAGAGGTAGGCCACATCTTCAAACTCGGCGTAAAGTATTCTGAGGCCATGAATGCCCGCTTCCTGGACCGTGACGGCGTTGAGACCCCCATGATTATGGGATGCTATGGTATCGGTGTGAGCCGCATTGTGGCAGCGGCCATAGAACAGAATCACGATGGAGATGGGATCGTCTTTCCTCCGCCCATCGCCCCTTTTCAGGTCATCGTGGCGCCAGTAGGAGGTAAGGACCCAGTCATCGATGAGGTGGCAGAGAGGGTCTACTCCAACCTGTGGGAAGCCGGCATCGACACATTGTTGGATGACCGAGACGAGCGACCGGGATTCAAGTTTAAGGATGCCGACTTGTTGGGTATCCCTGTGCGCATAACCATAGGCAAGAAGGCATGGTCCCAGGGTCAGGTGGAACTCCGGAATCGTCGTACTCGCGAGACCAGCTTGGTGGCTGAGGCGGATGTTGTGGAAACTGTAAAGCGAGTGCTAAAAGGCTGGGGAACAGAGAGCATTTCGTAGCAAGGCACCACATAATGAGATCGACACTTGCTATTTACTCACTGGTGAATAGAGAGTTCGAAAGAGGCTTTCTTACCGATTGTAATAATGGTGGTAGGGATTACCCGAGTATCCTTGTTGGGCCCGACCGTAATAGCCTGGATACTGTGTGCCGTAACCCCAGTAGTTCTCGGCTCCGTAACCATGGGGATACGCTGACTGATTGTAGACGTAGGGATAAGCATATTGTGGTGGGGCTGTCGTAGGCGACCACTGGTTTGGGTACTGAGTCATCGGCGCAGACCACTTGACAGGGTCTTCCGCCGCCGGAAGGTTGTAACTAAGCAGTGTAATTATAAAAACAGCCATGCCAAGAATGCGAAGTCTTTTCATTAGGACGCCCTATCCGATCATGAGCTAAGAATGTGTATGGATGTCACAACCGACATGTATCGTCTCTTCCACTGATCGTAATTATACCAGATTTATTTCGAGCTTTTCAATTCCGCCTTCCATGACCATGTCATACCTCTCTCTCGACATTAATTCTCAGACCGGGTATACCTGTTGGAGATTACTCTTATACAATGGCAACCAACAAACGCAGGAATAAGGCAAGTAGAAATAAGAAAACTCCGATTTCGTCCCAGCCCATTACGGAACTGCCATCCACGGGATCGAAAAAAGATCGGAGCCTGTCAAGCTTGGCCCGAGATATGGGATTTGGACTCCTGGTCTGTGTGATTTTCTTTGCGGTTGTTGAGATTGCCTTCAGGTTGACCGGCTTGTTCCAACCTCCTGCTGCAGAGGATCCGTACGTAGGGTTCTCGGGGACCATACCCCTCTTCGAAGTCAAGGACGGAATAGCCCACGTTTCAAGACCCAAACTCAGATATTTTAACGAATCATCTTTTCCCGTACAAAAGCCTCCGAATACCACAAGAATATTCTGTTTCGGCGGCTCAACCACGTACGGCCATCCATTCGACCAACGAACTAGTTTTTCCCGGTGGCTCCAGGAACTACTCAAAGCGTCAGATCCAGAGCGCAGTTACGAGGTGATTAACGCAGGCGGGATTTCGTACGCCTCATACAGAATTGTGCCGCTCATTCGGGAGACCCTTCAGTACAACCCGGATTTGATGATCATCTATACGGGACACAACGAATTTCTCGAAAGACGAACCTACTCACAGATGCTCGACAAGGGGTCGGGAGTTCTGTATGTCCGATCCAAGCTTGATCAGTTGCGAGTGTACAGAGCGCTGGAGAGACTCTTGGAACCTGTCCTGGAGAGGTCTGGATCTGAAGCAGACTCAAGACCGGACGTTGCAAAGGAGACCCGAAAACCTACCCTGCAAAGCGAAGTGACTGCTGTGCTGGATCGAAGTGCCGGGCTGGATCTTTACCATCGGGACGACAATTTCGCCAAAGGTGTCGAGGAGCACTTTTCTCATAATCTCAGAGCAATAATCACACTCTGTCGCGAGCACGGGGTGCCTGTTATCCTCGTGGATCCGCCGTGCAACCTGAAAGACTTTTCTCCGTTCAAATCAGAACATGACCACCGGATGACTCTGGGAGAGCAAGAGAATTTTGCCCGCTCGGTTCAGCAGGTGGAAAAAATGATTGGAGAGGGTGAGTATGCGGCGGCGGAGAGACTTCTGCATGAGATTGTAGATCAGGATCGGCTTTATGCAGACTCATATTACCTGGCCGGAAAGGCTGCGTTGGGCCTGAAGAAATACGACGAGGCGTATGCGAATTTTGTCAAGGCCAAAGACCTGGACGTATGCCCTCTGAGAATTATCACACCGATGACCAACCGAATCAGACAGATCGCAGTCGAAGAGAAGGTGACATTGATTCCTTTCGTGGACGTGGTTCGAGACCGCCTAATGCAGGCCGGTGATTCTTCGGCTATTCCCGGCAACGAGAGTTTTCTCGATCATGTGCATCCCACCATCGAACTGCATCAAAGGCTTGCGGAACTTCTGGCAGACCAGATGGAGAAGATGGGATTGGTGAAGAAAAGAGAGGTCTTATCGTCTGCGGATAAACAAGCACTGTACGAAAAAATCATGGCCGGATTAGATGAGCAATTCATGGCCATGCGAGACCTCAATCTTGCCAAGACTCTCAAATGGGCCGGTAAGAAAGAAGAGGCAAGAGAAGCCCTGCTGAGGGCAGCAAAACTTCTAGACAATGATGTCGAGATTCACAAAATGCTGGGGAGCTTTTCTCTGGATGCCGGGGATTATGATTCAGCCATAGCATCGTACGAAAAGGCAGTGGCTCTGTCCGGAAATGATCCGGAGATGGAATTTGCCCTGGGTGTCGCATACTACCGAGCAGGGCGTCTGGCAGAGGCCAAGAATGAGTACGACAAAATCCTCAAGTCGTCGGCAAACCTCCCGGAGGTATATGCTAATCTCGGCATGATTTACCTCCAAGAAGGGAATGTTCAGAAGGCATGGGGTATTTTGCAGGATGGTATTTCTCGGTGCACAGATTGCGCAGTTTTGTTTGGTCCGTATGCACTCGCTCATGCTGTGATGGGGCACCCAAAGGATGCTATTCCGTGGATGCAGAGGGCTGTGGAAGCAGAACCCGGCGACCCGAATAATTTTTACAACCTGGCTGGAATGTATGCGCTGGCCGGTTCACCAGAGAAAGCCGTGGAATATCTCAATCGAGCTATAGACAAGGGTTATTCAAATTTCACAAAGCTCATGTCTGATACTATCTTCGAGTCGGTAAGAGCGCGGCCTGACTTCCAAGAGATAATTCAGCGAATACGTCCTTGAAGTGAGTACAAAAAATCGCTTTGAGAGAAAGATATCTCTGTGGTAAAATATGAGATTGTGATTTTGCTGGACCCGACTAAATTCCCATCGATCAGCTCTCAAAAAATCACTAGATTATAAGCTTCCGAGGAGGTTCGATAGATGTTCGAGATCCTTGAAAAGGAGCGGATTGGTCCTGGGGTCAACCGCGCCGTTATCTCCGCTCCTGCGATAGCCCAAGCGCATCGTCCTGGGCAGTTTATTATACTGAGGACCCACGAGAATGGAGAGCGAATCCCATTGACCGTTGCAGACAAAGATCCGGAAAAGGGCACTATCACGCTTGTCTGGCAAGAAGTGGGCGTCACTACGTATTACATGGGGACCATGTGCGTGGGCGAAAAGCTCCAGGACCTCTGTGGTCCTCTTGGTAAACCGACGCACATTGAAAAGTTTGGTACCGTGGTTGGTGTCGGTGGCGGCATTGGCGTGGCTCCCCTCTTTCCCATTACCAAAGGCATGTATGAAGCGGGAAATAACGTCATTACCATTATTGGAGCCCGTACTGAAGGACTTCTCATCATGACCGAGGATATGAAGAAGGTGAGCCATGAGACTCTCATTGCAACTGACGACGGCTCATTCGGCATCCATGGATTCGTGACACAGGTTCTACAAGGTCTCATTGACAAAGGCACGAAAATCGACCTGGCAGTGGCCATAGGACCGGTCCCCATGATGAAGGCAACGGTGAACGTGACCCGCAAGGCAAACATACCCACCGTGGTCAGCCTGAACCCGATCATGGTGGATGGCACGGGCATGTGCGGTGCCTGCCGGGTGGAGGTCGGCGGCAAGACCATGTTTGGTTGCGTTGATGGACCAGAATTCGACGCATTTGAAGTGGACTTTGATTTGCTCATGAAGAGACTGGCAATGTACAAAGGGCCGGAATTGATTGCACTCAATAATTTCAGAGAAACGCCCCGCGGTTGTCAGTGCACGTTTCCCGGGGGTGCATAATGACGGACCAAGTGAAACCAGAATCAAAGAAGGTGAAAATACCAAGGCAGAAGATGCCTGAACAGAATCCCATTGAAAGGGCGCACAACTTTTATGAAGTGGCCCTTGGCTATGACAATGATCTTGCTCTGCTGGAAGCCAGCAGATGCCTTAATTGCAAAAAGCCCTATTGCGTGAGCGGCTGTCCTGTGGAGGTGGATATTCCTGATTTCGTCTCCATGGTGAAAGCGGGTGATGTGATTGGTGCTGCATGGAAACTTAAAGAGAAAAACAGCCTCCCTCGGATTGCCGGTCGCGTCTGTCCTCAGGAGACCCAATGCGAGGCCAAGTGCGTGCTGGGCAAAAAGGGCAAGGGAGAACCGTGTGCCATAGGCCGCTTGGAGAGATATGTGGCGGACTATGCTGCAGTTCACGGGCAGGGGAAGATGCCTGAAATGCCAAAGCCCACGGGCTTGAAAGTCGGCGTGGTGGGATCGGGCCCTGCCGGTTTAACCTTGGCGGGAGCCTTAATCAAGAAAGGCGTTGCGGTAACGGTCTTTGAAGCTCTCCACGAACTGGGTGGAGTGTTGGTCTACGGAATACCCGAGTTCAGGCTCCCGAAAGAAATCGTCCGTCAGGAGGTCGATGAATTAAGGAGATTGGGCGTTGACTTCAAGACGAACTGGGTCATTGGTCGAATAGAGACCGTTGACGACCTGTTGGAAAAGAAGAAGTACGATGCGGTATTCATTGGATCAGGTGCTGGAGCCCCCTTGTTCTTGAAAATTCCCGGAGAGAATCTCAACGGGGTGTACTCCGCCAATGAGTTCCTCACACGGGCCAATTTGATGAAGGCGTACCTCTTCCCCCAAGCAGATACGCCCACTGCAAAAGGCAAACGAGTGGTTGTCTTTGGAGGCGGCAACGTGGCCATGGACTCTGCTCGGACGGCCCTGAGGCTGGGCGCCGAAGAGGTAACCATCGTGTATCGTCGCACCATGGATGAGCTTCCCGCACGATCGGAAGAAGTCCACCACGCAGTGGAGGAGGGTGTCAAATTTAAGATTCTGACGGCCCCACTGGAGATACTGGGCAATGATGGCGGTTGGGCCGTTGGCATCCGTTGTCAAGAGATGAAGCTTGGAGAACCGGATGCATCCGGGAGACGGCGACCGCTTCCCATTGAAGGAAAGTTTTTTGATATTGAATGCGATACGGTAATCGTAGCCATCGGCAACGGAGCGAATCCGCTGGTACCCACCACGACGAAGAAATTGGAAACAAACAAGTGGGGCAACATAGTGGCTGACCTGGAATCAGGCAAGACCTCCCGTGATCGAATCTGGGCCGGTGGAGACATTGTTACCGGCGCGGCGACGGTTATTTTGGCTATGGGAGCAGGCAGGAAAGCGGGTCTCTCCATGCTGCAGACTTTTGGTGTCGGTTGATCTCCGTGGAACAGCTCGCGGTTTCATCGGCCATAAGCGGGCTGTTCCCTTTTCCCAACCCTTTCACGAGAAACTGTAGAAAACTCTAGGGGCTCTACATGGACATTTTCCTGTTACTCAAATCCGCATTCGCAGGTTTTGCTCTTTGTGTCGGTGCCCTGCTACTTTGTTTTCTCGTATTTGGGTGGTTGCTAAAGGTCTCAAACAGACACTTTACTCGAGTCTTCCTTCTGGGTGCAATCTTGTCTTTCCTCTTGGCCGACCTGTTTCTCTATTTCAAGATCGTCGTAAGTCGCGTTGATAATCCCGAACTGTTTCTTGTCGGGACCGTGGGTGGATGGCTCGGAGGCATCTTCTTCGGGTTGACCCAATTGAAGCCCATGCTCAAGACCCTGCTCAAGACTTCCTGAATCTGTATATGGGAGGAAATTACCATGGAAGCTCTTCTCACTGCTGATCAGAAGCGACTCAGAAATGAGATAAGAAATTTCGTAAAGCAGATACCACGGCAACTGCTTCTGGACATGGACGCTGAGAAAGTCCTGTTTCCTCGTGAATATTTGGTGGAAGCGGCCGAACGCAACTTGCTCGGTTTGCGTTTTTCGCGGGAGTTTGGCGGCAGAGGGCTTCAGTGGGTCGATGAAATCGTAGCCCTTGAGGAGATAGGGGTTCTAGGAGCCTCCTTGGCGTGCCTCTACGGGCTTGTGAGTATTGTCGGCGAGGCCATAGATTTCTTCGGAACAGAATCACAGAAGAGAAAATATTTGGAGCCCGTCCTCACGGGAAAGTTGTTCTGTGCTGAAGCTCTCACAGAGCCGCGTGGCGGGTCCGATTTTTTTGGGGCTACCACTACAGCTCGACGGGAGGGCAACTATTACATTCTCAATGGCCAGAAGAGATTCGTTGTGGGCGCGGACGGAGCCGACATATTCCTCGTCTATGCTAGGACGGGCGAAGGGAGCCCGGCCAAATCAATAAGCGCCTTCATTGTTGAACGAGATATGGGAGTGGATGCAAAGTATGTGTATGGCCTCATGGGTACTCGAGGTGGTGGTGCAGGGCGGCTCGTGTTCCGAGATACCAAGGTGCCGGTGGAAAACATAATTTTGGGAGAAAACCGGGGTGCCGATGTTTTTCATCAAATGATGATACCTGAACGCATGACAACCGCGGCTGCGGCTGCTGGATCAGCTCGTGTGGCCTTGGAAATCGCAGCCCGTTATAGCGACCGAAGAAAGGCTTTTGGACAGAAGATTCGTGAATTCCAAGGGGTCAATTTCAGAATTGCGGATTCTATTACCAGGCTTGACGCTGCCAGGGCCATGACCTTTGTGGCGGCTTCTTCAGTGGATCGCATGGGGAGTACCGGGTACACAAGACGGCTGGTATCTCAAGCCAAAAAATTCTCATCCGATTCCGCATGGGCCGTGATCAATGACGCCATGCAAGTCCTCGGAGGCATAGGATACACCAATGTATATCCCGTGGAACGTCTCTTGAGGGACCTTCGACTGATGATGATATGGACGGGAACCAACGAGATCATGAACCTGATCATTCAGCATGAATATTATCGAGAGCTGCAAGAGGTTATTCCGGATCTCAGGGAATCTGAACTGGACGCCAAGGAAGCTTTTGCCCAAGACGAGAAAATTTTTGAGTGATAAGGCTTCCATGTAACAACATTTGGGACGCTACACGCGGGCATTCGCGGATTCGAGGTGCAGTGCGACTCATGTCAGTCCGCCGCAATTTTGAGAACAAGATCACAAGAACTGCCACCTTCTCACCGGTATACATTCAATGATCGGAGGCCGATAGACCTGTTTTCAGAGGTAATCTGTCGGTATCTCAGAAAGCGGGCCTGGACGGGTGCATTCCCAAAGTAATCAAATCCAGGCCACCAAGAGTATTGGTCCAGATTCTTATTGGTTCCCTCCACCCACGGCGTCCACGCATTGCCATCAGGTGAAATATCCACGGCCCAGGCCGATGGAACGAAAGATTCTTCATTCCACACGAGCCTTAATCTGCTGATGGTTTGAATTGAATTCAAGTCCAGCACCACTTCCATCTTCTCATGGGGGCCGACTTCCTTGGAAGTGTACGACTCGGGTCCCGGATAACCCCGCAACATGTTCTGCGGGTCGTTATTGCCATCAATGGCCTCTGGAGCATTCACCACCTTGGCGCCCATGGACGGCGTACCAAAAAAGCTGTCCTTGGAATCGATCTTGTCGCCTTGGCCTAACGAAACGTGCAGAAAGTGCTCCTTGATGACGCTTGCCAGCTCTTTTGCCATCAGGTAGTTGGCCCCCGCTGTGACGTGGCACCAATCAGTAAAAACCCACTGGGCGGTGTCATCGAAATATTTGGAGAAATCGACGAGCGAGTACTGTTTTCGCTGGGCACTTTCTCTAATGCGCTCGCATATATATTCGTAGATCCCGTCTGTGGGAACGTCATAGTACTGTTTGTGTTCCTGAAACGCCTCTACTCGCTGCTCCATCTCATGACGAGGTTTCTTGCTCAGATACAGCATGGGTTGCAGCGCAAAAATGTGAGGTGTCCCATCGTTTTCCAAGACTGCGTGGTAATCTTCCACCACCCGCACCACTGAACTGACGTTGTCTGTGACCATCTTGGATCGCTCTTCAATTGTCATTCCAAGCACCCCACTCACATGGTCGGGGCCAAATGATCCGCTCTGGTGCATCCTGAGCCCTGTCTCCATGGAAAAGAACGGGTCCATTCCCCTCCAAATGAATGCCATGAGAAACGTATTATTCTTGAGCCACAAGGTGAGGTACGCACCAATGCCATCGGGAGTATAAGACAGAATTTCCTTCAAAATCCCGTGGAACTGTCCCTGGTTGAAATAATTCCAGTCTTTTTCAGGGACGCTTACGGGATGAATCTCGTTAGCACCATCCAAGGATACCACTAGATCGGGCTTATACTGGCGGAGTTTTGTCACATACCGAAGCAAGAGATGTTGGTATGCGTGGCCCCACACAGCCGTGTTGTAGACCTTAATGGTCTTGCCCGGAATGGGATCAGAGGCATTGAGTATTTTTTCCAGAAAATATGCGATTGTCTCGCGATACTCCAAATAATAATTATTTGTTTGTTGTGCGGACTGACCGGCCGCGCCTAGACCGAATGCCGTTGAGCCGCCGGTGAGAAAAATCCGGAACTCATCATCAGGTTTTTGAAACGGGATGTCTCTGGGATCTCTGAAGCCTGCATTATTGGCGTATTCGTACCGGTTGCCTTTTTCCTGATTGTAAATCAAGCATACCCGTGGATTGAGGTCGTAATCATACTGGGAAGCAGGTTTTGTCAGATCTTTCTTGGTCAGGGCCAGATCTTCGGGATAGACGTACGACATCGGGGATTTCCAGAGAGCGAATTCGGCCGCCTTGTCCAACCCGAGGAGGAGCAGACCGACAACGACAATGATGAAGACGACATAAGCTCCTTTCCGAACGAGAAGCCAAAGAAACCTCCCTACTCCTCTGAGAATCCGCCTACCTCTACCCGGTCTCGTGGGATCCGGCTTTGTATCTCTTGAAACACCCTGCTCTTTATCCTGATCCGTCATAAAGCCACCGCCAATAAGTCAATACTTGAAGAAGAAACGTGTTACGAGTTTCTGAAAACAGGCTCACACCCCTCTATGTCGTCTCAGGCCTTTGACCCAGTGAGGCTGAACCAATGCTGAGTTCCGAGGCAAATTTTTACGAGCATGAGCATGACGGGCACCTCAATGAGAACCCCCACGACCGTAGCCAATGCTGCGCCCGAAGAGAGACCAAACAGCATGGTCGCGGTGGCTATGGCCACCTCAAAGTGGTTGGATGCCCCGATCATCGCTGCCGGCGCTGCGTCCTCATATCTCAGTTTGAGGATTCGGGCGGCCAGATAACCAAGCCAAAAAATGAGATTGGTCTGAATGAACAAAGGAATAGCAATCCATAAGATCGTCAAAGGATTGCTCACGATTACCTCGCCCTTAAACGAAAACAGTAATACCAACGTGATGAGGAGTGCGGTGATCGTAACTGGAGTAAGGACGTGAAGGAACTTCTCCTGAAACCACTGCTCGCCCTTGGCGGCTATCAGCAGACGGCGTGTATAATACCCGGCCACGAGGGGTAAGGCGACATAAATACCTATGGAGAGGAGCAATGCCTGCCAGGGAACCGGCAATCGACCGACACCCAGAAGAAATCCTCCCAGCGGTCCGTAGAGCACGAGCATGGTAAGGGAATTAATGGCGACCATGACCAGGGTAAGACCGTCATTGCCCCTAGCCAAAAAACCCCACACCAATACCATTGCTGTACACGGGGCTATACCCAAGAGAATGCAGCCTGCGAGATAGCTTCTCCAAAGGGGCACTTCGAGCATTTTCACGCCGTTGATGATAACCACCTTGCCCACTCCATGGGATGCGCCTTCTGGTAGGTCCAAACCTAATGGCATCTTCACATAATCAATTGCGTCCGGTCCGATGAAATTGATAAAGAGCACTCCCATAAAAAAGACAGAGATGGCATACATGGTGAAAGGCTTGATGGCCCAGTTCACGAAGAGGGTTAAGCCCACAGGCCTGAGAGCTTTGCCTGCCTTCAATACCTCTGCAAAGTCAATTTTTACCATGATGGGGTACATCATGAAGAACAAGCAGATTGCTATGGGTATTGACACGACAGGGGCTTCGCCCACATAAATGGCCAGACCGTCGAGAAACTGCGCTGCGCTGGGAGCTGTCTTACCAAGGAAGATACCCGCTGCTATGCAAAGTAGGACCCAGATGGTGAGATATCTCTCAAAGAAAGTCAGCCCCTTCGACTCTTTAACGAGACACGCCCTGTCCTGGCTCATTTGTCAATGCCCTCACTTT